>JAVXWR010000422.1:0-5245 GCA_032230725.1 Actinomycetota bacterium | reverse complement strand
CGAGGGCGTGAGCTGGTCGAAGCAGTAGTAGACGGCCAACGCACCGTGCAGCGCGAGGGTCGCGACGGCGCTGACGAAGCTCAGCCCGATCGCCGCCGCGTAGACGACCTGACCGGCCCCGAAGCGGCGCAGGGTGGCGCGACGGGTGGCGGCGTCGAGAGGTCGGCGCAGGAGCCGCGGGTGCCGGGAGATGGCCAGGAACAGCCCGCCGAAGGCGACGCCCATGGCCAGCATCGAGGCGCTGTAGACCGCAGCGGCGACGTGCGCGTCGGGTTCGAGCAGGTACTCGGCGAGGAGCCGCGTCGGGAAGGGGATGACCGAGACGGTGAGCAGGAGCAGCAGGTTGACGAAGAGCACCGGACGGTCGACCCGCTCGACCAGGGTCAGCATCGTGTGGTGGTTGATCCAGATGATGCCGATGATCAGGAAGCTGACCAGGTAGGCGAAGTAGGACGGCCATCCGTGCCCGAGGGCGGCCCAGAGCCCGTCCCGCTCGGACTCCTCCAGCGGCGGGACCGCCAGGTCGAGCACGAGCAGGGTGATCGCGATGGCGAACACGCCGTCGCTGAAGGCCTCCAGGCGACCGGTGCGCATCATGCGACCCCGACGCAGGTGGCGTACACGGCGGCCATCCGGCCGGCGGCGAGCATGGGCTCGGTCGAGCGGGTGGCCCGGCACAGCACGAACGCACCCTCGAGGGCCGACAGCACGGCCAGCGCCCGGTCACGGTCCCCGACCCGCTCGGCCAGGGCGGCGGTCCACGCCTCGAACACCTCGGCGGTGGCGCGCCGCAGCACCTCGTCGGTGCTCGCGACCTCCAGGGCCACCGTCGTGATGGGGCAGGCGTCCTGGAAGTCGGTGGCCGCCAGGGCCTCCGCCGCGCCCACGAAGACGGCCTCGATCGACGCCGCGGTGTCGGGCTGCCCGTCGTAGACCGCGCACACCAGCGCCTGGAAGTAGGCCCCACCGGCGCGGATGACCTCGGTCGCGAGCTGCTGCTTGCCGCCCGGGAAGTGGTGGTAGAGCGACCCGAAGGGGGCCCTGGCCTCGGAGACGACCGCCTTGAGCCCGGTCGCGGCGTAGCCCTGACGACGGAACAGCTCGCCGGTCGCGGAGAGGATCCGGTCTCGGGTGGAGGGCGCGGCCACGGGCGACAGCGTAGTCCTCGACTAGAGCGATCTAGCGACCTCATGAGATCGGGCGGCGGGCGATGAGCGCGCCCTGCGGGATCGGCCTGGCCCGGCTGTCCGGCTCGGGCGCCTTCTCCGTGCGGACGACGACCTCGAACCCGGCATCGGCGAGCAGCGCGACGACCGCGTCGGGGCGAAGGCGATGGAAGTCCAGCGAGACCGGGTGCCCGAAGGCCTCGTCGTGGTGGTTCGTGTCGTCCCCGATCTGGAAGCCCAGGAGCAGGTACCCGCCAGGCACGAGCACGCGGCGGAACTCGGCGAGGACGCCGGGTCGGTGGGCCTCGGGGATGTGGATGAGCGAGTACCAGGCGACGACGCCGGCCAGGGTCGCGTCCCCGGTGTCGAGCGTGCTCATCTCGCCGATACCGAAGTCGATGGACGGGTGCCCCCGGCGGGCGAGGGCGACCATTGCCGGCGACAGGTCGACGCCCCGGACCGACAGTCCGAGCTCGTGGAGGTGCGCTGTGACGGCGCCGGGCCCGCTCCCGACGTCGAGCACCTCCGGCGCCTCGTGGGCACGACGCACGAGCTCGGCGAACGCGGCCAGCAGCGCCCGGTCCAGCGGCGCCTCGTCCAGCTCGTGCGCGAAGTGGTCCGCGTACTCCTCGGCGATCGCGTCGTAGCCGGCTCGCGTGGTGCGCAGGTGCTCGGGCTCGGTCACGGCCCGCACGCTAGAGCCGCCCCCCGACAGTCGCGTGCCCCTGCCGCCCGTCCCGATCCACCTCCGCGCCGCACACACACTCCACCGCCGGGCCGGCACGGTCCTGGCGACATCGACGCGTGGCACAGACAGCTCCGTCCCCACCCGGACGAGTCTGACGAGATGTGTGCGCGGCACGCAGATTCCGGCAGAGTCGATCGCAGCTCGCACGCCGAGTTCACCACGCTTGCCCCGCTCTCCCACCGGCTGCTCTGATCCCCCGACGTGAGCCACCCCGGGACCGACGAGCGACCGCCCCGCGCCACCCCGGGCCTCGCGATCGCCCTGACGTCGGGGCTGGCGTTCGGGCTCGCCGGGCCGTTCGCGGCCTCGCTGCTGGCCACCGGCTGGTCGCCGCTGGCGGTGGTGCTCGGCCGGTTGGGCGGCGCCGCGCTGCTGCTCGCGGTGCCGCTGGTGATGGTCGTGGCCCGCGGGTGGCGGCCCCGGGCGAGCCACCTGCGCCCGGTGCTCGTCTACGGGCTGGTGCCGCTGGCCGGGGCGCAGGTCTGCTACTTCAGCGCCGTCGGCCACCTGTCGGTCGGCGTCGCGCTGCTCATCGAGTACACCGCGCCGGTCCTGCTGCTCGCCTGGACCTGGCTGCGCGGGGGCCGACGTCCGCGGCCGGCGACCTTCCTCGGCGCCGCCCTCGCGGTCGCGGGCCTGGTCCTGGTGCTCGACGTCGGGCGGGGCGCGTTGGTCGACGTCGTCGGCGTGGCATGGGGACTCGGGGCCGCGGTGTGCCTCGCGGCCTACTTCCGCCTGTCCGCGGACGCCGGCGGGGACCCTGACGACGGCGGTGGTCCCCCGGCCATGGTGCTGACCGCCGGGGGCGCGCTGGTGGGCAGCGCGGTCGTCGTGCTCGTCGGGGTGGTGGGCCTGCTGCCCCTCACCGCGACGACCGCGCCGATCGTCCTGGCGGGGTGGACCGCGCCGTGGTGGGTCGCCGTCGTGCTCGTCGCGGCCTTCTCCACGGCGCTGGCCTACCTCACCGGCATCGCGGCCGTCGGGCGGCTCGGATCGCGGCTGGCGTCGTTCGTCGGGCTGAGCGAGGTGCTTTTCGCCGTGGTCGGCGCGTGGTGGCTGGTGGCCCAGCGCCCCACCGCGACCCAGGTCGCGGGCGGGGTGCTCATCATCGCGGCGATCGTCCTGATCCGGTGGGCCGAACCCCCCGACGCTCCGGTCTGAGCCTCAGGCCGGCGCGGAACGACGGGCGGAGGCGAGCAGCGTGAGGCCCGGCAGCTCGTAGCCGTCGGACACGCGGTACGGCTCGACGTCGGCGCGGAGCCGCTCGCGCAGGGCCTCGCGAGGAGCCTCGGGCATCGCGGCGATCATCCCGGCGAGCGGCCCGGCCAGGGCGGTGGTGCGGACCCACCACTGCTCGAACGACTCCGCCCGCGTGGGCACCGCGAGCTCCTCGACGCGGACGTCGTCGAGGCCCGCCCCGCGCAGGAGCGCCCCGAGCCGGGCGCCGTCGCCCAGGCTGAACGGACCGGGCACCCCGGGCGGCGGGACCGGGTGCCCGGTCTGCGCCTCGACGGCGTCGAAGAGCAGGCCGAGCCACGGGTTGGCCCCACGCGGTCCCCAGACCGCCACGGCGACCCGCCCGCCGGGACGCAGCACGCGACGGATCTCCGCGGCCGCCCGGGCCGGGTCGGGGGCGAACATGAGGCCCTCGCGGCAGAGCACCACGTCGAAGGCGTCGCCGGGCTCGGCGAGGTCCTCGAGATCGCGCTCCCGGGTCACCACGTGCTCGAGCCCGCGTGCGGCGGCCCGGGCGGCCGCGACCGCGGTCATGTCCGCCACGACGTCGGTGATCACGACCTCGCCGCCCGGCGCGACCCGCTCCGCGGCGGCCAGGCCGACCCCACCGGGTCCCCCGGCCAGCTCGAGGACCCGGTCCCCGGGGCGGGGGGCCGCGCGCTCGAGGAGGGCGACCGTGACCGCGGCGCGCGCGGTGTCGACGTCGTCGGCGTGCTCGGCCCAGCCGTCGGCCACCGAGGCCCACATCCGGCGCAGCGCCGGGCGGAGCCCGTCGGTCGCGGGTCGGTCGTTCGTGCTGGTCACGGCGGTCTCCTCAGGTCGGGCGTCGGTCGGGACGACGCTAGGCGCCGCCGTACGGGCGAGGCATCCGCGGAACTACGGAGCCGGGCGCGGACGCCCTGCACCGAGGCTCCACACCGCGATCTGGCTGCGCGAGGAGAAGCCCAGCTTGGTCAGGACGTGCTGGACGTGGCTCTCGGCCGTCCGCTCGGAGACCGTGAGGCGGCGCGCGATCTGACGGTTGCTCAAGCCCTCGCCGACGAGTGCGGCGACCTCGGACTCCCGGGGGGTGAGGCCGGGTCCCCGCGCGACCCGGAGACGTTCGCCGAGCGCCGCGGTGAGGTCCACGTAGGCCGTCATCCCCAACGCCCGGGTCAGGCGGTCGGCCTCGGCGTTCGCGACGACGGCCCGGTCGTGGTCGCCCGGGGCGCCGCGGGCCTCGAGCGCACGGGCGAGGTGGTGGCGGGCCTCGGCGACGAAACCCGGTGCCCCGCAGCGCTCCGCGCTCTCCCCCGCCGCAGCCAGGTCGTCCACCGCCGCGTCGAGCCGGCCGAGGTCGAGCGCCCCGCGCCCGAGCGAGAGCTCGACCGGACCGCGGCTGAACACCCCGCTGCCGCTGACCTGCTCGCCGCGGTGGGCCTCGAGGCGGGCCAGCAGCGCGGCGAGCTCCTCGTGGCGGCCGAGCGCGCCGCAGACGAGCGCGGCGCAGGTGAGGGCGGGCACGACGAAGAACACCGGCAGCTCCCACCCCGACGGCGGGCCCGCCTGCTGGTAGGACGCGGCCGCGCGGTCCGCGTCCCCGGCCGCGACCAGCACGCTCGCCCGCACGACGAGGTACTGCACCCGGAAGCGCGGGGGCGGGTCGAAGGGACGGTCGAGGAAGGGGCGGACCTCCGGCCGGACCCCGACGTGGGTCGAGAGCGCCGCGTGGAATCCGAAGAACGCGCCGACCGCGGGCACCGGCTCGACGGGGGACATCCGGTCGAACGCGCGCTTCGCCGCGGCGGCCGCCGGCTCGTACCGGCCCCGGGCCTGGAGCACGCCGGCGCGGACGCGGTCGGCGTGCCACGCCGCCACCGGCCCCCCGACCTCCTCGACGGCGACGTCCAGCGCGGCGAGCTCCTCGGCCGCCTCGGCGAGGCGCCCGGACTCGACCATCGTCTCGACCGTCCAGATCTCTCCCCACATCGACGTGCGCGGCGTCCCGGAGTGCCGGCCGAGCGCGACCATCTCGCGGGCCAGCTCGCCGCGTTCGGCCAGCCCCGCCGGGCCAGGACACGCCTCGTAGCGCGCCCGCAGCGCGGCGGCCAGGGCC
>JAVXWR010000259.1:0-4455 GCA_032230725.1 Actinomycetota bacterium | reverse complement strand
CTCGACGTGGCCGAGGACGGGGGGATCGTCCCGGGGTACGAGCTGAAGCTGAACTCCTACGACCTCGGCGTCGACATCGAGCTCTACGACCTCACCCAGCGGCTGCGCTTCGAGCACCCGGGCGTCCGCAGCGTCGTGCTCACCAGCGGCAAGGACTCGAACTTCTGCGCGGGCGCGAACATCCGGATGCTCGCGGCGTCGAGCCACTCGTGGAAGGTGAACTTCTGCAAGTTCACCAACGAGACCCGCAACGGCCTCGAGGACATGACCGACGCGGGCCAGACCTGGATCGCCGCCCTCAACGGCACCGCGGCCGGCGGCGGCTACGAGATGGCCCTGGCGTGTGACCGCATCCTGCTGGTTGACGACCGCTCGAGCGCGGTGAGCCTCCCCGAGGTCCCGCTGCTCGGTGTCCTGCCCGGCACCGGCGGCCTGACCCGCGTGATCGACAAGCGCAGGGTCCGCAAGGACCGCGCCGACGTGTTCGCGACGAAGTCCGAGGGCTTCGGTGGCCGCAAGGCCGTCGAGTGGCGCCTCGTCGACGAGGCCGTACCGCGCCGCGAGTGGGACCGCGTGGTGGCCGAGCGCGCGCGGGAGGCGGCCGCGCGATCGTCGCGGCCGTCCGGCGCGACCGGCATCGGCCTGACGCCACTGAACCGCAGCGAGACCGACGACGCGGTCACCTACGACCACGTGCGCGTCGCGATCGACCGCGGGGCGCGCACGGCCACCGTCGTCGTCGCCGTGCCCGACGGGCTCACCGACGACCCGGCCGCGATGCACGAGCTCGGGGCCCAGCACCCGCTGCTGGCGATCACCCGCGAGCTCGACGACGCGATCCTGCGGCTGCGCACCAACGAGCTCGAGACCGGCACGTGGCTGCTGCTCACCGAGGGCTCGACGGAGGCGGCGCTGGCCGCCGACCGGCTGATCGCGGGCCACCAGGACGACTGGCTGGTCGCCGAGACCACCCGGTACCTCAAGCGCGTCCTCAAGCGCCTCGACGTCACCAGTCGCAGCCTCATCGCGCTCATCGAGCCGGGTAGCTGCTTCGCCGGCCCGTTCCTGGAGCTCGCCCTGGCCTGCGACCGGCAGTACATGCTCGAGGGGACGTTCGAGGAGGACGAGGACGCGACGCTGCCCAGCGGGGCGGCCGCGCAGGACCCGGCCGCCCTCGTCGTCACCGACGCGCAGTTCGGCACCTTCCCGATGGGCAACGGCCTCACCCGGCTCGGCAGCCGGTTCTACGGCGACGACCCGGCGCGCGAGGCCCTCCACGACCGGCGCGGCGACGAGCTCTTCGCCGCCGACGCGGACGACCTGGGCCTGGTCACCGACGCCCCCGACGACATCGACTGGACCGACGAGATCCGCATCCTGCTGGAGGAGCGGGCCTCGCTGAGCCCCGACGCCCTCACCGGCATGGAGGCCAACCACCGCTTCGTCGGCCCCGAGACCATGGAGACCCGGATCTTCGGGCGACTCACGGCGTGGCAGAACTGGATCTTCATCCGGCCCAACGCGAGCGGCCCCGACGGCGCGCTGCGCAAGTACGGCACCGGCCGCAAGGCCGACTTCGACCAACGGCGTGTCTGAACAGCAGGGGGAGTAGCGAGATGACGAGCGCACGACCGAAGATCGACTTCGACTCGAAGATCCCCAACAACGTCGACCTCGCCGGCGACCGCAAGCTCCAGCGCGCCCTCGAGCGCTGGCAGCCGAACTTCCTCGACTGGTGGGCCGACATGGGACCCGCCGTCGACACGAAGGACGTGTACCTGCGCACCGCGGTCGACGTCGGGCGGGACGGCTGGGCGCACTTCGACCACGTCCCCATGAACGAGTACCGCTGGGGCGTCTTCCTCTCCGAGCACGACCCGAACCGCACGATCGCCTTCGGCGAGCACAAGGGCGAGCCGGTGTGGCAGGAGGTCCCCGGCGAGTACCGCGCGGACCTGCAGCGCCTCATCGTCATCCAGGGCGATACGGAGCCGGCGTCGGTCGAGCAGCAGCGCTTCCTCGGGGCGACCGCACCGTCGCTCTACGACATGCGCAACCTGTTCCAGGTCAACGTCGAGGAGGGCCGCCACCTCTGGGCGATGGTCTACCTGCTCCACGCCTACTTCGGGCGCGCCGGGCGCGAGGAGGCCGACCAGCTCCTGGCGCGCAACTCCGGCTCGGACGACTCCCCGCGCATCCTCGGCGCCTTCAACGAGGAGACGCCGGACTGGCTGTCGTTCTTCATGTTCACCTACTTCACCGACCGGGACGGCAAGTACCAGCTCGGGACGCTGAAGGAGTCGGGCTTCGACCCGCTGAGCCGGACCTGCGAGTTCATGCTCAAGGAGGAGGCCCACCACATGTTCGTGGGCACCACCGGCATCGACCGCGTGGTACGCCGGACCGCCGAGCTCATGCAGGAGCACGACACCGAGGAGGTCGCCGGTGCCGGCGGCATCCCGCTGACGATGATCCAGAAGTACATCAACTTCCACTACACGGTCTCGCTCGACCTGTTCGGCAACGAGTCCTCGACGAACGCCGCGAACTACTTCACCGCCGGGATCAAGGGCCGCTGGCAGGAGGAGCGCCGCGACGACGACCACCGGCTCGGCGACGACGCCGGCCACGTCGACGCGTTCCGCGACGGGCAGGTCTCGCGCAACGAGGTCCCGGCGCTGCTCGCGCTCAACCAGGACCTGCGCCACGAGTACATCAACGACTGCCGGACCGGGCTCAAGCGCTGGAACCGCATCCTGGCCAAGGCCGGGATCGACGCCGAGCTGACGCTGCCCCACGTCGGGTTCAACCGGCAGGTCGGCGCCTTCGCCTCGGCCAGCATCACCCCCGAGGGCAAGGTCGTCAGCGAGTCGGAGTGGAACGCGCAGAAGGACCGGTGGCTGCCCACCGAGGTCGACAAGACCCACGTCCGCGGACTGATGCACCCCGTCCTCGAGCCGGGGAAGATCGCCGGCTGGATCGCCCCGCCGTCGACCGGGATCAACGACAAGCCCGTCGACTACGAGTACGTGCACTTCCACTGACCCTGGCGCCGGGGGAGTGCCTCCGCCGACACTGAGCGCCCCACCCCGTGATCGCGCAGAGGCGGTCGATGTGCTGTCCCACCACCAGCAGTTCAACGCGTCGCACTACCTGGTCGACCGGCACCTGGACCGGCCCGGCGGCGGAGGCCGGACGGCGGTCCGCGGGATCGTCGGCGACGAGGTGCGCGAGCTCGACTACGCCTCGCTGGCCGAGGAGGTCGCGCGCGTCGCGGCCGGGCTGCGGGCCCTCGGCGTGCGCCCCGAGCAGCGGGTGCTCATGTGCGCCTCGGACGGGATCGAGCTGTTCGCCGCGATCCTCGGGGCGATGCGCATGGGCGCCGTCGCCGTCCCGGTGTCGACGATGCTGCGCGGCGCCGAGCTCGCCAAGCTCGTCGTCGACTCGCGCGCCCCGCTGCTGATCTGCTCGCCGGAGTTCGGCGAGGTCGTCCGGACCGCGGTGGCCCTCGCGGGGGAGGACCGGCCGGACCTCCTCGACGTCGTCGTCACCCCCGCGAACGGGCCCGCTGCCGACCCGGACCCGCTCGCCGGGTACGCCGTCCGCACCCGGAGCTGGGCGGACCTGCTCGCGGCAGGGGAGGGCGGGGACCCCTCGCCCTACCCGACCTGGGACGAGTCGCCCGCACTGTGGCTCTACACCAGCGGCACCACGGGCACGCCGAAGGCGGCGATGCACCGTCACGCGGACATCCGGACGGTGTGCGAGACGTACGGCGCCGAGGTGCTCGGGATCCGCCCCGACGACGTGTGCTTCTCCGTCGCCAAGCTCTTCTTCGCCTACGGCATCGGGAACTCGATGTTCTTCCCGCTGGCCGTCGGGGCCTCCTCGGTCCTGGCGCCGGGACGGCCGTCACCCGCCGCGATCGCCGAGATCGTCACCACGCACCCGGTCACGCTGTTCTACGGCAGCCCCTCGGTCTACGGCCCGCTGCTGGCGAGCGACCTCCCCGACGACACCTTCCGGGGCGTCCGCCGGGGCGTCAGCGCGGGGGAGGCGCTGCCCGCGCGGATGGTCGTCGGGATGCGCGACCGCTTCGGGGTCGAGGTGCTCGACGGGATCGGCTCGACCGAGGCGCTTCACATCTACCTGTCGAACCGGCCCGGCGAGGTGGTCCCGGGCACGTCGGGGGTGCCGGTGCCCGGGTACGAGGTGGAGATCCGCGACGACGACGGGTCGGTGGTGCCGGACGGCACCAAGGGCACGCTCTACCTGCGCGCCGACTCGCTCTGCACCGGCTACTGGTGCCGCACCGACGTCAACCGGCAGGTGTTCGAGGGCGAGTGGATGCGCACCGGCGACACCTACGTCCGCAACCCGGACGGGACCTACCAGTGCCTGGGCCGCACCGACGACGTCCTCAAGGTCGGCGGCATCTGGGTCACGCCGATGGAG
>JAVXWR010000420.1:0-14997 GCA_032230725.1 Actinomycetota bacterium | reverse complement strand
CCACCACGCCGCGAGGTCGGCGGCCGCCGCCGCGGGCGGCAGCTCACCGATCCCCCCGATGCGGGCCAGCGGCATCCCGACCCGCCGCAGCGCCGCGACCAGCCGCGCCCGCTCCAGCTGCGCCGGGAGGTAGCTGCGGTAGCCCGTGGTCGGGTCGACCCGCGCGGGGCGCAGGAGCCCGAGCTCGTCGTAGAGACGCAACGCCTTGGGAGTCAGCCCCGCCGCCACGGCGAACTCCCCGATCGTCATCCGTTCGTCCACCCGTTCCTCCCCGATCCGATGACGACGACGCTGCGGCCTGCCCCGAGGGCAAGGTCAAGCGTCGCGCCCATCGCGGTCCCAGCCCGCACCCAGGTGGTGACCCGACCCTGGACCACGGACACCGACCGAGGAGGAGCACGCCGTGGGGCTGACGTGGGTGGTGCTGGCGGCCGTGCTGTTCGGCGTGGGTTCGGTGGCCCAGGCCGCGGCGGTCACCGCCCTCGACGACGGGGCAGCGCTGCCCTGGACCGCGCTGCTGCGCCACCGCTGGTTCCTCGCCGGCACGCTCGCCGAGGGCGCCGGGGCGCTCTGCCACGTCGTCGCGCTGCAGTCGGTGTCGATGGCCGTCGCGCAGTGCGCGGTCAGCGCGAGCCTCGTGGTCACCGCGCTGACGTCCCGCGTCTGGTTCGGCACCCGGCTCGGCGCCCGCGGGCTCGCGGCGGTCGGCGTGCTCTCGGTCGCCCTCGTCGGGCTCGCCGCCGTCGCCGGCCGGACCGGTGCGGCCACCGACACGGTCGCGCTCGAGATCGGGCTCGTCGTCGCCGTCGCGGCGATCGGCCTCGCCGGGCTCGCCGCCGCGGTCGGGCGGCGCGGCGTGGTGCTCGCGGTGTGCTCCGGGCTCGGGTTCGCCGCGTGCTCGACCGCCGTCAAGCTCGTCGACCTCGCCCGCCCCCTGGCCGCGCTGACCTCGGTGCCCGCGCTGGTCGCCGCGGCGGCGGGCGTGCTGGGGTGCCTGTGGTGGACCCTCGCGCTGCGGCACACGAGCGTGACGACGGCGACCGCGATCGTCGTGGTCGGCGAGGTTGTCCCGCCCTCGCTGCTGGCGCCGCTGCTCGGCGACAGCGTCTCGTCCTGGTTCGGGCCCGTCGCCCCGATCGCCCTCGGCCTGGCCGCCACGGCCTGCGTCGTCCTCGCCCGCGGCGGCCACCGGAGCGTTCCCGCCCCCGTCGAGGAAGCGCCCCGGGTGCCCGTCCCGGCGTAGACTCAGGTCCCGTCGACCCCAGGGAGGCGCCATGGCCGGCATCGCCGGGAAGCGCACCGTCGTCGAGCCGGGTGAGCCCGCGGGTGACCTCGCCGAGCGGCTCGGGCTGCACCGTCCCGAACAGCAGCGCGCGTTCCGCGCCACGCTGGACCGGGTCCGTGACGCCGAGTTGCGCGCCGAGTACGAGAGCGACGGCATCCGTCTGCGGTGATCGGCTGATCGCTGTCTCCGGGCCCGTGGTAGTCCTACGCGGGTGAGCGAGTGGTCGTTCCTCACCTGGTCCCCGGACGACGCGGCGGCCGCGGTGTACGACGTCACCGTCGACGGCGCGTGGGAGCAGCTCGTCGACTTCTACGCCGGCGAGACCCCGTCGGCGCCGCTGGAGCGGATCGTCACGCTGGCCCGCGAGCACGGCGTGCGCTCGCTGGTCGTCGAGCAGCGCCACCTCGACGCCGACTGGCGCAGCGAGCACGCCGCCTTCCACGGTCGGTTGTTCCGACGGCACCCCTCGGTGACCCACCGCTGGCACCTGTTCACCGACGACGTCGACCCGGCCGACCTGACCCGGCTGGACCCGGCCGCCTACCGCGGCCACGCGGTGATGCGCCCGCTGCCCGCCACGCCGGTCGGCCGCACCATGATCACGCCGCCGCCGGGTCTCGACGGCGGGGTGCGGTGCGAGGCCACCGAGCGGCTCTCGCTGTTCGGGACCCCGCTCGAGGTGCGGGCGATGCCGTTCCTGTCGCAGGACGCCGAGTACCTGCGGTGCGCGCACGCGACGCTGTGGATGGTGCTGCGCCACGCCCACCTCGCGCACGGGCTGCCGCGGCAGCTGACCTCGGCGGTGCACGACGCGGCGCTGGGTGGCGTCATCGTCGGGCGCCAGGTGCCCAGCGAGGGGCTGTCGGTGCAGCAGATGATGTCCGGCGCGACGACCCTCGGTCTCTCCCCCGGCCTCGTCCACCTCCCGACCCGCGCCGAGAACGACGAGGCCGGGATGCTGACCCTCGGGGGCATCCTCTGCCGCTACGTCAACAGCCAGGCGCCCCCGATCGTCATCTCGCGGGCGCACGCGTGGGTCGTCGTCGGGTACCGGCGGGTGTCGCCGGAGTCGGGGTCGGGGGTGCGGCTCTGGCGCCACGACGACGCCCGCGGCCCCTACCTCGAGGTGGCCGACCCGTTCGACGAGGTCGACGACGCGCACCGGCCATGGCAGGCCGCGATCCTGCCGCTGCTGCCGCAGGTCTACGTCACCGCCGAGCGCGCCGAGGCCGCGGGCGAGCACTGGTTCCGCGGCTACGTCTCCCAGGCCGATCCCGACGAGCCGATCGCCACGGCCGACCTCACCTGGCGGACGTACGTGACCCGCGCCGACGAGTGGCTCGAGCACCTGTCCTCGCGCGGGGTCGACCCCGAGCTCGCCCGGCTCTACCGGCTCACCCCGATGCCGGAGTACGTGTGGGTCGTCGAGGCGGTCGACCGGGCGGCACGGGCGGACGGGCGGCCCGACGTCGTGGGCGAGGCGATCCTGGACTCCACCGCCTCGACCCACCACGAGCCCCTGCTCTCCGGGCTGATCGCGCTGCACGGCGGCCGGCTCGCCCACCGGATCGGCCCCGACCACGCCCAGCGTCGGGAGATCCGGATCGACGCACCGGGGCACTACATCACGGGTCGGCGGGGTTCTCCGCGACCGGGCGCGGGATGACCCCGGCCGAGACGTCGGAGCCTGCGATCGGCCGGTCGGTGGTCGCCGGGGACGTGTCGCTGCCCGGTGAGAGCGGCCCGAGCGTCAGCGTGATCCGGTTGGTGCTCGTCCGGTCCCGGCTCGCCTCGCCCGACGCCGAGCCGCTGAGCACGAACCACTTCGCCCCGACCTCGCCGGAGGCGTTCACGTGCCTGGTGACCTCCACCGACAGCTCGATCTGCACCGTCTGCACGGCGAGCCCGGTGTTCTCGGCGTCGCCGTCGCGCTGAGCCTCCAGCAGGTCGTGCCGCAGCGCCTTCAGCACCTCGTCGAGCCCCAGGCCCTCGTCGTCCTGTCCATCCCCCGTGTCCGCCATGACGCGCACGCTAACCGGGACCCCCGACGGGGTGGAGCCGGAAACCGGTGAGGCGCAGGACGACGCCCCGAGGCCACCGCTTGCGTCGTCGCCAGGCAATCGATCACGGATTCAGGCACGACCGGACGTGCAAGATTTCATGATCAATTGCCTGGCGGGTCCACCGCCCGGCGTGTCCGCGCCGCAGCGTCGGCGCTCAGGAGCTCCACGCCGCCGGCCGCCGCACCCGCGCGGGCACCGTCGTCGTCGCGTCACCCCGCGCCGCGGCCACCTGGGGTCCGGTCAGGAAGAACGTCCGGCCCAACCCGGCCCCGCGCACGTCCGCGCCCCGCAGGTCCGCGCCGAGCAGGTCCGCCCGGCCGAGGTCGACCCCCCGCAGGTCGGCACCCATGAGCAGCGCGCCCCGCAGCGTCGAGCCCGCGAGCGCCCGTCGTGACGCCCGACCGCCGCGCAGGTCCTGCCCGACGAGGTCCGCGCGCGCGTGCCCGCGCCCCGACGACCCCGACGCGCCGCGCACCGCCTCGCTGACCCGGCCGAGCAGCACGCCGACCTCGCCCCGCACCGCGTCGACGTCCACCCCGCCGAGCGGATCCTCGGCCAGGCGCGCCACCCGCGCCGCCGCGACCGCCACCTCCTCGCCCAGCGCCGGAGTGACCTCGGGCAGCGGCTCGGACAGGTACCAGAGCATCTCGTGCAGCCCACGGAGCACGGCGAAGGAGTCGAAGGCCGTGCGGGCCGCATCGGGTCCGTCCCGCCAGTCCGCGCTCACCCGCTGGCCCGCGCCGAAGCAGTCGAACGCGACGCAGCCGGGAAACCCCCGGTCGAGCAGCTCGGCGTGGATTCCGCACGGCGCGTCGGAGCGCCCGGGGACCGACACGCGCAGGTTCGGGCACGGCGTCTCCGCGGGCTTGTCCAGCGCGAAGTCCGCCGAGCGGGCGAACGCCGGCGCGACGCAGCACAGCCCGGAGCAGCGGCCGCAGTCGGCGACGAGGTCGAGGTCCATCACCCGCCATCATCACCGACACCGCCGATCCCGCCGGCCGCGGATCACGGCCGGCGGGCGCACGGCGTCAGCAGCAGCCGCACGTGCTGCAGTCACAGTGCGGGTCCTCGCAGCAGGGACAGGCCCTCAGATCGAGCATGCGTCACACCTCCCCTCGGTCTCGGGGTGGTCGGGCGGGCACCAGGTGCCCGGGACGGGGTCCGGGCAGGTGGCGCTCGGGAGCTGCTCGGCCATGGCGACGAGGTCGGCCCGCAGCCGGCTCAGCCGATCCATCTCGGCGTCGATCTCGGCGACGCGGGCGCGCAGCAGCGGCTCGGCGGGCTCGCACGGGCACCGTCCGGTGTCCCGGACCGCGAGCAGGTTCCTGATGTCGGCCAACCGCAGCCCCAACCGTTGCGCGCCGCGGATGAACCGGAGCCGGTCGAGGGCGAGGGCCCCGTAGCGCCGATGGTCGCCCGTGGTGCGCGCGGGCGCCGGCATGAGCCCGACCCGCTCGTAGTAGCGCACGGTGTCGGGCCGCAGCCCCGCCTCGGCGGCCAGGTCGGAGATCGTGAGCGGGGCCGCCGTGGTCATGGGAGGACGCTAGAACCTGGAGCCGGGTCCAGGGTCAAGCGCGGACGGCTGCGGGATGTGGCGCGCCAGGGCGTCCCAGCTGATGTCGTGCTCCCGCTCGGCGGCGATCGCGGCAGAGCCGCCCCGCACCCCGAACAGCCGCTTGGAGATCAGCAGGTACGCCACCACGGCCACGTTGACGACCATCCCGATGATCGTGCCGGGGCTCGTGGAGCTGGTGAGCTCGAGGACCTCGGGCACGAGCAGCAACGTCGTCATGACGAAGGTCAGGTACTCGCCCCACCGGGTCGCGCGCCAGAGCCCGACGCCCTCGGTGGTCTCGAGCACGACGAGTACGAGCAGCCCGATCGCGACGAGCCACAGCGGACCCGCCCCGCCGGCGAGCACGCCCTGCACCTGGCTGATCGCCTGCCCGCCGAAGACGATCTGCAACGAGGCGGCGTTCGCCATCAGGTCGTCGCGCACCGAGGTCTGGTTGACCAGGACCGCGACCGCTGCGGCGAGCACGAGCAGCAGCACCAGCACGTTGAAGGCCCGGGTCAGCGCGATGAGCCGCAGGACGTAGCGGCTCTTGAGCGGGCGCCCGCGGTCCGGCAGGACGATCTCGTCGCGGGGCGCCGGGGTCGGACGCGCCGGGCGGGCGGGGACGGGGAGCATCGTCCAGGCGTCGCAGCGCAGGCACCGGTGCAGGCGGCGCCCGCCGTCGACGTCGCGGACGACGAGCGCGTCCTCGTCCCGGATGCCGGCGGCGTCGGTCCCGACCAGGGCGTGGCCGTTCCAGGCGCACCCGAGCAGCTCGAAGCTCAGCCGCGGACGTCGCCGGCCCGGGTCGGTCCCGGGCGGGAACTCGAAGCCGGACGGATCTCGGGAGCACACGTCGGTCGGCTACCCGATCGCCTCGGGCGAGGCACGCTCAGTCGCTCCCACCTCCGCGCTGCCGACGCCGCTCGTCGAGGTCGTCGCGGACCCACGCCGCCACCTTGACCAGCTTGAGGTTGGTGTCCTGGGAGGACTTGACGAGCATCTGGAACGCCTCGGAGTCGTCGAGGCCGAAGCGTTCCATGAGGATGCCCTTGGCCTGCCCGATCACGTCCCGGCTGTCGATGGCCCGTTGGAGCTGCGCGGCGTTCTCGGCCCCGTAGAGCAGGATGCCGGCCTGGACGCCGAACAGCGCCGCCACGAGCTGGGATTCGGTATCGAAGGCCTTCGGGGTCGTCGAGTACAGGTTCAGCGCCGCCCGCAGGCTCTGGCTCCCGCCCGAGAGCTGCGTCGAGCACATCGACCGGTACCCGGCATCGACCGCCGCCTTCGCGTACCGGGGCCACCGGTCGGCGTCCTCCCCGGCGAGGTCGTCCGCGAGGATCACCCCGCTGACCGGCGGGTCCTCGGCCGCGGTGATGCAGGGGCCCTCGTTGAGCCGGCTCTGCAGCTCGTCGAGCTCGCCGATGGGGTCGGCGGTGTGGTACTTGGAGTCGATCCGGGTGTCCTGGGTGAACGTGATCCCGCCGGCGTCCGCACTGGGCACCGTCTCGACGGCCTTGGCCACGAGATCGGACAGCGTCGCGTCGAGGTCGCGCAGGCTGTTGCGACTGCGCATGGCGTCGGCCGACGAGCGCAGCGCGTGGAACACACGCTGCCGCTCACCGGGCTCGATCGGGTCGCCGGCGATCGGCGACGGTTCGGCTGGCTCTGAAGGCACGGCCGTCATTATTCCCGCTCGGTCGAGCCCACCGGACCGGTCACGGGCCCGACCACGTCCACGGAACGAGCTGACAGGGCTCCGCCGACCGGGTAATCACAGACCGCCATCACCGCGGTGTACACACCCCTTGGTGTCCTCGGACGGGCTACCGTTCCTAGTAGCATCGACCGCCCGAGGACCGGTTCCGGGTGCGGGACGTGACAACACACGCCCCTCGACCCACCGGTGCCACGAGGTGACTGGGGAGCCGGTGCAGTGAGCGGACGTCGTCGACGGGAGCGTGGAGTGGGCGGCCGATGACGGCCGGCGGGCGCGGCGGCATGGACGAGGACGAGCTCCTGAAGGCCGTCGCCGGCCTCCGGAGCACGGCGGCGAGTCTCGTGATCGCGGATCCGTCGTACATGGACCTCTACGACTACGGACGGCCCCTGTCCGACCTCTCCACGGCAGTGGAGTCGCTCGTCGGCGTCCTCAAGGAGCACGTGGACCGCGCCCTGCGCCACCGGCTCAACCACAGTGACGACTACACCAGCCGCGAGCCCCAGAACCTCATGTCCGCCAGCCGCACCCTGGACCGGATGATGAGCACCTCCCGGGAGCTGCGGCAGCTCGGCGTCGAGTACCGACGTGACCTCGAGCCCGAGTCGCGCAACGGAGCGCCGCCTCCGGGGACGGCGCCCTCGGAGTCGGTCGGATGGCCGAGTTGGACCGGGCGATGACCCCCGCGCCGGAGGCCTCGCCGCACACTCCCTGACGGAGCAGCTGCTCATGGTCACCGGGGTGAGTCCCACCCCGCAGGCGCTCGCTGATCCTCTACGCTTTGCCCACCACCACGAATACCGCAACGTCGCGGCCACGGCTCAGCGCAAGCGACTGTCCCTCGATCGAGTGAAGGCGGTACCAGTGGCGGACGAGACGACGCAGGCCTACCCCGACATGTCGGCCGACACCGTGCTGGTGCCGGCGCCGACGGTCACGGTGGACGGCGACGAGATCACCATCCGGAAGTGGATAGAGAGCAACGAGGCGCTCGACGCCGAGGCCCTGGTCGGGGATTTCTACGACCGGCTGACCAGCGACCCCGAGATCGAGGGGTACTTCGCCGGGATCGACATGGATCGCCAGCGCAAGCACTTCCTGGCCGCGGTGCTGCTGGTCACCGGCGCCGGTCTCACCGTCGGCACCGCACGGGCCATGGAGCAGGTGCACCGCAACGTCGCGCGCCCCGACGGGACCGCGATCACCGGCGAGGTGCACGACAAGGTCATCGGCACCCTGGCCGGGGTGCTGTCGGAGTACGGGGTCCCCGACGCGGCGATCGGCAAGATCGCCGACGTCGTCGCGCCGCTGCGGCCCCTCATCGTCGTCGCCTAGGTCCGGCCGAGCCCCACCGGCGCGGGGGCACCGTCCCGCTCCATCCGGTCGTCGCGGCCCAGCCGGCCGCGGCACCGACCGAGGCCGGGTGACCCCCGCGCGCTACGTCGTGCAGGTCACCATGGCGTCCTCGCCGGCGGCCGAGTCCCGGGCGACCTGGACGCCGTCCTCGACGATGGTGCAGGTGATGGTGTCGGACCGGTTCGCGCGGCCGGAGCTCGGCCTGAGCGACGCGGTCACCGTCGGGCCCACGACGCGGGCGAGCTGGGCGTTCGCGCTCCACGGCGACCGGGTGCCGGAGACGCTCGCCGACGTCGGGTCGCCGCCCTCCGACCGCGTGTAGGTGGCCGTGATCTCGCTGCCCGCGGCTGTGCTCACCTCGTACGTCACCTGGTGCACGGCCGTGCTCGGCAGCGCGACGTCTGTGACGCCGCCGGCGAACACGCCCACGATGAGAAAGAGGACCGCGCCGACGACGGCGACGACGAGCGCGGCGGTCGCGAACCCGTCAGACCGGCGGGGCGGGGGCGCGGACTGCACCGGGAGCGGGCTCGACGGGTGCGGCGTGGCGTGCTGCGGCGGAGTGCCCGCGGGAGGCGTGGCGCCCCGCACGAGCGGCAGACCCGGGATCGGACCGGTGAGGACCGCGTCGTCGTGGGCGTCGCTGCGGTAGAACGGCGGCCGGTCGATCTGCGTCATGCTCGAGCCCCTGTCTCGTGCGCGTGTCACGCCGATCTCGCGCCCGCCCGGCTCGTCGTTAACGCTTCGGACCCGCCGCCCGGGAGCGTCACTCCCCTGGCGGACAGGGACCGCTGCTACAGGGGTTCGCCGTCGAGCAGGGGCTCCCACCGGCGATACGCGGTGAGGTCGCGAAAATGCCGGCTGTAGAGGTCGGCGGTGCCGGCGAGGTCGTCGTCGAGCACCGGCGCGACGTCGACGACCTGCAGGAAGTGCGGCCCGACGACGACCGTGCCCGTCGTCTCGTCGACGCCCTCCTGCTCCCGGCCCCACCGCTCGGCCTCCTCGCGGGCCTCCGCCTCGCTGCGCCCGTACACGAGCGTCGTGTCCTCGCGGTACAGCTCCTCGGCCGCGGGGTCGGGCGAGACGAACTCGAAGAGCGTGATCGCGATGTACGCCCGCCGTTCCCCGCTCATGGTCCCCAGCCTAGGGACGCGGTCGACCCGATAACCGTGCCCGCGCGATGCGGTAGAAGGCGGGGACTCCGCGCGGATCGAGGCCGTGGCGGGTGAGGGCCTCGGTGGTGGAGATGTCCTCGAACAGGGTCCAACCGCGCTCGTCGAGGTAGTCGGGGAGCTCGCCGGGGTCGAAGCCGAACACGAAGGGCTTCCCTGCTTCGGCGACGGAGCGCACCCAGGCCTCGGCGTGCGGGAAGGGCACGGTGCCGTCGATCAGGCCGCGGTGGACGTAGGTGAACGCCAGCTCGCTGGGCTCACCGGCCGCGTCGCGGGCCCACCGCACGGTGGTGTCGACGGCCTCGGGCGTGAGGTAGCTGGCCACGCCTTCCCAGAGCACGAAGGTCGGGCGCCCGGTGCGGAAACCGGCCCGGTCGAGCGCCACGCCCAGGTCGTCGTGATCGAAGTCGACGGCGACGAACCCGACGTGCGCCGGGAGCCGGCCCAACGTGCGGGCGAGCACCTCGCGCTTCACGGCCTGGGTGTCGGGGTGGTCGACCTCGAAGACGGCCGGACGTCCGCAGCCGGGCAGGCGGTAGGCGCGGCTGTCGTAGCCGGCGCCCAGGACGACCAGCTGCTCGATGCCGTCCTCGACGGCGGAGACCACTGCGTCGTCGAGGACCTTCGTGCGCGCCACCGCCGAGGGACGTGGGCCGGGGAACCGGCGGTCGATCATCCAGGGCACCACGGCCCGCAGCAGCGGCAGGCGGGCGGCGCTCGCGATCTGGGCCAGGGGTGTCGTCAGGAACGACGCTGCCAGCGGGTCCGAGAAGAGCCGACGCTCCGGCGGGCGAGACGTCTCCAGGGCCCGGAACAACGCCATGTACTCCGCGGTGCGGCTGCGTTCTCCCGCGCGCATGGCGGCACCCTGCCACCCGGGCCGGTCCACCGACAGAACCGTCAGGAGGTCTCGCTGCGTGGGCCGCGGACCCCCAGCCCGTCAGGGACCGCTCGCTCCTCCTCCACCGTCGTTGCTCCGACGACGAGGCTGGCCGCCACGCGATAGAAGCCGGGGTTGGGCGTCGCGCGCTGCCGGTTGTCGGCGCGCGCGCTCGCGACGGACTCCCGCAACGCCGCCGTCGAGGTCGCCGCCTGCTGCGCCTCCCGGCTGTCCCACTGGGTGACGTTGACGAGCTGGAAGCGCTCGTCCTCGGAGACGGCCTCGAGGAGCTGGGCGCCGCGGAAGCCGGGAGCGCCCTCGACGAGCGCGATGCGCGCCCGCCAGCCCGCGGTGAAGGCCGCGACGTCCCCCCGCGGGATCTCGAAGATGTTGAGGAAGGTGACGGGCCCGTCGGTGGTGGTCATGGGTCGACGGTTCAGCCTCGACCTCGCTTCAGGTCAAGGGCTCCGGAGCGCCGGGCTCAGGCCGTCGGACCGCTCACGATCACCGGCGCGTCGGCGTCCGACCCATCGAACACCATGATCGTCCGCGTGGGTCCCCGGTCCTTCCCGGAGACGATCTCGTCGACGATGAAGCCCGCCGCGATGCCGAGCATCCACACGTCCTTGGCGATCGGGACGCCCTGCTGGGTCGGGCGCAGGCCGCCGTCCTGACGCATCCCCGGCGTCCCCAGGTACAGGCCGAGCAGCCCGCCGGAGAACGCCGCGAGGCCCGCGCCCGCGACCAGCGTGGGCACGACGGGCAGCAGCAGCGCGGCACCGAGCACGATCTCGCTGGTCGAGAGCAGCCGCAGGAACTGGGTGGACTTCAGCGAGCCGAGGAAGGGATAGGTGCCGCTGGCCATCCCGTGGACGGCCTGGGCGGTCTGCTCGTCGCCCCGGGCCTTCTCGAGCCCGGAGTTGAGGATGAACGCCCCGGTGGCGAGGCGGGCGGGGATGTGGCGAGCCTTCAGCGGGAGCTTCATGGTGAGCCCTCCAGAGATCATCTCGGTTGTGCCTTCAACCGTAGTCCTCACCGTCGGCCATGGCCCCGTTCTCCCGCACCTCGGTGCGCTGTGTTCGCGACGTCAGCGCCCGGCGGCGAGTCGGCGGGACAGCTCGGCGTGGTCGGCGACGAACCACAGGTCGCGGGATCGGTTCGCCTCGCGGATCCAGTCCTCGACGGGGCCGCTCGTGGGTCCGTGATGGGTCGGATCGCCCACGACGACGAGCCGGAGCCGGTAGGTCGCGAACTTCTGCACCACGGCGCCGGCCACACCGGAGCGGAGCCGGAAGAACTCCGCGCACAGTCGCTCGACCGGCACCGCGACGACGTCGGCCTCCTCCCCGAAGGCGTCGCCGATGACGTCCAGCGCCGAGGACTCGTCACAGACCACCGGACCTTCGGGGGCGACCTCGAGGACCCGGTTCCCGTTCCTCTCCGTGGTGACCACGAGATCACCGTAGTAAGGGGCTCAACCGATGTGACGGGTCGGCCCTCGTGCTTGCTACTCGCCGCGGAGGCGGGCGTGGACGGACATGTCCCGCCGTGTTCCGCCGAGCTCCATGTAGCTGCGCAGGACGCCTTCGCAGGTGTAGCCGGCCGCCTCGGCGGTGCGGACGGACGCGCGGTTGTCGGGCTCGATGAACGCTTCCAGGCGGAACAGCTCCGGGAAGGTCCAGGCGAACCCGGTGACCGCCAGCAGGGCGTCACCGGCAGCACCTCGTCCGCGGGCACGTGGCGCGACGGAATAGCCCACGGACGCCCGGCCCTGCTGGTGGTTCCGGAGCCACAGTCCGAGCCCGCCCAGGGCCGCATCCGTATCGGCGTCGGCGATGACGAACGAGAACCCGACCCCCTCGGCGAGGCGTCCCCGCTGGCGGTGGATGTAGTTCCGGGCCTCGGCCTCGTCGGCACGGGCGGGCAACGTGCCGATCAGCGGCAGGTAGGGGTCGGTGGCGAGATCCCGCACCATCGCGACGTCCTCGGTGCGGAACTCGCGCAGCTCCACGCCGCCGTGAGCCGGCCGCGTCGTCGGCCAGGGCAGCGAGGAGACGTCCACCGGCTCAGCATCCAGCACCGATGCTGCCGCGCGGCGATCTAGTTGCCGTCAGCCAGTACCCGACGTCGAGAACGCCACGAAAGCACCGACAGCACCGCCACAGCGCTCATCAGCGAGCCGGCCGCACAGAAGCTACCGACCGACAAGACCGACACCGCCGAACCCACCGACCCGATCGACAACACAGAGCCGATCGAACCGATCGACAGGACCGAGCCGCGGCAACCGATGCACAACACCGAGTCCTCGGAGTACAGCGAGAGAACGCTGGTGGAGCCGTCGGCTTCGAGAGGGTTCCTCACGTCCGAGATGCTGCCGTGTCGCTGCGGAGCCGACCAGAGGCTCCTCGCCGCCGTCCCGCGCGCCCGTCGGTGCCGGACTCAGCGAGGAACCCTCTTCGGCTGAGCCCGACGCTTGGCGAGGAGCATCTTGGCGAGGTAGATCGGGCTCGGCAGGGTCCAGCCGAGCTGTTCGCCCAAGGTTCGGTCGTCGCGGTTGGGCCAGTGCTCGGCGATCTTGCCGTCCTTCACGCGGAACCGGTGGGTCTGGGTGACGGCGAACGCGCGCCCTCGCGGCGGGACGACCATCGCCACTGAGGCGTCCTGGGTGTAGGCGGTGAAGCCGCGAGGCCAAGCGCGAGCCGCCGGGGCGCGCACAGGTCGGGTGACGTGGGGGTCTCCCTCGGCGGCGCTCCCCCGAAGGTGCGCTCGGCGTGCTGCTCCCGCCGGCTCTCGTCGCGATCGACCGTCACCCGCCTGGCCGAGTTCGAGGTCGACGCGGGGCAGGGAGAACGCACGCGGTGTCCGGGAAACGCGGTGCGATCTGCTTTCGTACGCCGCATCCGGAAGAATCGCACCACGACGGGGGGTCGGGTAACGAAGCCGTGCTCGGAGGCGATGACGAGCCACGACAGGTGGCCTGGAAGAACTGCAGGCGGGCCACCGGAATCGCTGGGAGGGAAGCGTTCGTGGCCATTGGGAGGTTTTCGAATCGACGATTCAGGACCCGGTATCTCGCGGCGCTCTCCGCAGCCGCTGCGGTGGCCCTCACGGTAGCCTCGCTCACGTATGCGCCCACCGCCGGCGCCGAGACGGGGGTCCAGTCCGCCGCCTTCCACGCGAGGAAGACGACCAGCAGGACAACCGCCCCGTCGCCCACCACGACCACGACGGCCCCGCCCACGACGACGACCCCCAGTGGCTCGCGTGACCCGCTGAAGCAGCCCTTCGCGTCGAACAGCATCTGGAACATGCCGATCGGCAGCGGGGCGGCCTACGTCCCGGCGAATCTCCCCGCGATCCCGGGCAACGACACCACCGCGCGAGTGCCCCAGATCGACGACGAACCGATCGTGCTCACCCCGACGGCGCCGCTGACCCAGCTCCTGGCCAGCTCGGGTGGTTGGGGCGGAAACCGCTGCAAGACCCAGAAGACGGTGCTCGCCACGGTGCCGATCCCCTCGAGCTACGTCCTGCCCAACGACAACCGCAATGAGAGCGCGTCGTTCCTGTCCGCCGACCGTCGCACCGTGGTCGCCGCACAGCCGCTGGCGCGCTGCACCGCCGGGGGTCCGGCCACCAGCTACGCCCGCTACCCCGATCAGGACGTCTACGGACCGGGCATCCAGGGCGCCCACGGGGGCTCCGGCATGAGCGGTCTCGGCGGCTCGATACGCGTCGGTGAGCTGCGACCCGGTGCGCAGGGACCCCAGCACGCGCTGAAGATGAACCTCTACGCCAAGGCCGAGCTCGCGACATGCGCCACGCAGGCGCAATGCTTCCGCTGGCCCGCGGTGAAGGCCGACGGTTACGCGGTCGGCTGGTACGGCGCCGCGACCGGCAACAAGAACACCGCGATGCGGATGGGTTCGCTGCTCGCCATCCCTCCCTCCGTCGATCTGGCCTCGCTCGGCTTGCAGACCGAACCCGGCCGACAGATCGCGTGGACCCTGCAGAACTACGGCGCCTACGTCGTCGACGACACCTACGGTCCGTCGTTCGCGCTGGAGGCCGAGCACGGGCCGGGCGGGAACGTGCGCACCCAGTTCCAGAACGACTACGGCATGAGCTTCGAGGTGACCGCCAACGCCCCGAACGCGTGGAGCAAGGACCTGCAGCGCATCCGGACGGTGCTCGCCGACGTGAACAACAACTCGCCGACGAGCATCGGAGGGGGCGGTACGCCCCGCCAGCCCCTCCTCCCCGAGCTGGTCCCGCCGTCGTCGACCGCGACTGCGCCGACCGCGGCGACCAGCCGGGCCACGACGGTGACCACCGCCGACGGCCCGCCCACATCCAGCCCGGGGACCCCGGCACCCTGACCCGATCCGTCGCCGTCCCGGAATCAGGAACCGGGACGGCGGCGGGGTCGGGCACTTGGACAGCGATCTCGTTGCGAGTTCCGGTGGCCATCAGGCACAGCGAGTAGGTCGATCTTGCTCGGTAGAGCTCCGAGCAGCGAAAACGCGTCCCGACGACGGGTCTCAGTGCGAATCTGTTCCGTGGTGATTCCGTGATCCGCGCACTGTCGCCCACCGACCACCACCGACAGCGCGGCAGTCTGGTTCAGCTCAGCGGGTGCGGAGTCCGTCCTCGAACCACACCGCGAGCGTGAGGGACCGGTCGCCGGCCAGGAGCGTGAGCGCGTCATGGACGGCGATGGCGTGCGCGCGCATGGCCGCGAGCGGGAGCCCGCGGAGGCCGTGGAGGTCGACCAGGGCCTGCGCGTGCCTGGTGACCTGCTCGACGCTGATGGCGGTGAGGCCCTCGGCGACGAGATCGGGCATCTGGTCGAGCACTGATCGGGCTGCCACGCAGAGCCGATCGACGTCGATCCCCCTGGATGGGCTCGGAGCGGCGACCAGCTCAGGTGCGGGAAGTGTCGTCACTTGTCTATCTCCAATGG
>JAVXWR010000401.1:0-3836 GCA_032230725.1 Actinomycetota bacterium | reverse complement strand
CTTCCGGCGCTGTCGCGCATGATCGCAGAGGCCACCCGAACATTGATGACGTGACCGTCGGCGTGCACGTACCGCTTGTCCAACAGAACCGTGTCGGCCCCCTGATCGACCGCAGCGTCTGTCCGCGCCTCAGCGGCGGTGTTGTCCTCGGGATGGGTCAGGTCCTGGCGGCCCATCGTCAGCAGCTGTTGCTCGTCGCGGCCCACCAACGCGCAGAACGCCCGGTTGACCCGCAGATATTGGCCGTCCAGCGCGGTGACGGCCATCCCGATCGCGGCGTCGTCAAACCCGGCCCGGAATCGGCGGGCGGCACTCTCGAGGACCTCGGACACCTGCTCCGCGGCGGGCTCCGGCGGGACCCGACCTCCTGCTTGATCCTCCGACATCACACCCGAGCCCGGTTGCGCAGCTCCCGCGTCGGACGGCGCCACCTACCCGGCTCAGCCCGAACATCCAGTCGACCGACCACCTCGCCTCGCTGAACATACGCAACCAGCTCCCGCACCCCGCCCGCGGCCAGGAACGACAGCCCGGTCAGGTCGGGCTCGACGTCCCACGGACTGCGACTAGTCATGGGCCTCGTCTGGGTTAGGGGTGGATTCGTTTCTCGGAACCGGTTCCGCTGCCAGCCTTGAGAGGCCAGCTCGGACCGCGGGTGGTGCTGCCAGGTCGACCCGCGCGGCCACCTGCGGGTGCGCTGCCCACCAGGCCGCCTCGCCGTGGCCAGGCCGCCAGCGTGGTCGCCTTGAGACCTGCCGACGACCAGCGCGACCGCGCAGCCGGACAGGGCCCGCCCGCTGAGCTGCACGCCGTAATGGCGGCGCCACCAGTGGGCGACTCGGTCACGCACGACCGACACGGGTCGGTCCCGGGGACTGGCCGCGAGCCCGCCGAGGTAGTGGAACTCGCGGGCGCCAGGGCGTAGGCGGTTCATTGGCCGTTGTCCCGGGGGGCGAGGGGTTGGGGTTGGGTGGCGGTGCGTTCGACGAGGTCGGCGGCGACTTGGTGCAGGCGGACGTTGCGGGCCTGGGAGATGCCGCGCAGCACGTCGAAGGCTTGGGCGGGGGTGCAGTGTTGGTGGGCGATTACGTTGCCGATGGCCTGGTCGATGACCCCGCGGGTGCTCAACGCGCGACGTAGGTGGCCGGTCAGGGTGATTTCGTCGTAGTTGGCCAGCGCTCCGGCCATGCCGGCAGCGGCCAGGTTGCCCAGGGCACCGATGAGGTCTCGGGCCGGGGCGTCGAACGCGTGGGCCGCACCGGCGAACATGTTCAGCGCCCCGAGCGCCCGGCCGCCCACGAGCAGCGGCACCGAGTAGACCGCGCCGATACCGTGGGCGAGGACCCGCGGGGGGTAACCGTCCCAGCGGGTGTCGGTGGCCAGGTCGTCGGCGCGCACCGGTTCCCGCGTGCGGATGGCTTGTAGGCAGGGGCCTTCGTCGAGGACGTACTGCTGCTCGTCGAGCAGCCGACCCAGCCCGTCGGCAGCGGCCACGGTCAGCGGGCGTCCGTCCACGGCCACGGTGATCGCGCAGGTGGCGGCGACGGGCACGGTGCGGGCGGCGAGTTCGGCGACCTGTTGGGTGAGCTCGTCGAAGGTGTTGCTGGCCAGCAGCAGCCCGGCCAGCTCGGCGTAGGCGTCGGTGAGCGACGCGGGGACCTGCTCAGCGATGAGGACTCGGTTTCGGGTGGGTCAGCCGCAGCGAGAGCACCGGGAGGCGTGAGCCAAGAACGGTGAGCGCGCCACCCGCGCCACGAAGACATCCCCAGTGATAGCGACTCTCCCACAGCGGCGCGGGCGGGCGGGTCACGGCCGGTGACCGATCTCGCCGACCCGGGTTCCCCAACCACGGATGCGCTGGTTTACTGTCACGCACGGTTGGAGGCACAGCCGCGGCCCTGTCCTGGTGCCCGCGTGAGCGCCCGACCGATTCGTGCCTTCGGGTGATTCGCGGCCCGATCGACTCTGCCCGAGGCCGCTCGTGAAGACCCACCCGACACCGCGCCGACGCGGACCATTCCCGACAGTCGCCCAGCACCGAGGCGGCCACGGCGCGGACCGGCCCGATACCGCCGAGACCCCGGTCACCGCCGCCGCGCCCGCCCCGATCCCTGGCTCGGACGGCCCGCAGCCCGACCTCGCTGACCCCGACCGGTCACGCCGCGCACCGGCGCCGGGTCGACACAGCGGCGGAGCCGCGAACTCCCCCCTCGAGGAAGGTTCCCGGCACCACACGCTGTCCGCCGATCGCGGCCGTCCGACGCGATTGCTGCACCCCCCGGGGCCTGCACGGGCCTGGTGGGAGCTGCTGGTGGTGGTGGCTGGCGGCGGCGCCGGGGCCGGCCTGGGCTACCGGGTCGGCCGGTCCCGCCTCGGGCGGACACCGCGCGAGCGGGAGGGGTGCGCGACGTGAGCCTGATCGACCTGTCCTCCTTCAACCGTGTCGTGTGTCCGCAGGACCCCGCGGCGCTTCTCGCGACCGCGGACGACGGCGCGGCCGCCGCGGGTCCGCCCACCAGCGGCCCGACCGCTCTAGGACCATGTGAGACCGGCGGGCGGGACGCTGCAGTCGGGGGCCCCCGCGCCGCCGCATCGCGGCCCACCCCTCCCATCCCTCCGCCGCGGGAAGGGGTACTCGCCGAGGCCGGGGAGGCCCTGGCCGGGCTCGTGCTCGATGGGGCCGCGCTCGCTGTGGACACCGTGGCCGCGGCGTTCTGGCCGGTCGAGGCCACGGTGTTCTGGCCGCTCGGGGCCGCCGCGCACGCGATGACCATCGCCGTTTACGACGGTCAGGTCACCGGGTCTGTCTCGGCGCGCAGCCGTAGCGACGACTCCCATACCGTGCTGCGGCGGGTCCGGGAGCGATGACTGTTGAGAAGCTCCCGGCCAGCACCCGGGCGGCCGGAGCGCTGGGACGGCACGGGGCCTGCGCACCCCCGACCTCGCCCGACTGCGCACGGCATGCCGGGGGTGCTGTCGGCGCGGTGGTCGGGGAGCACCGGCGAGCGCCGGGACAAGGACGAGTCCGGGGGTTCGTGGCCGCCGCCTGCCCGGGGAACGCCCAGGCTCGCGTAGCAGGTGCAGCGCCGGCCGCTGAGGTCGACGCTGTACGCCAAGGGGTCCTCGATCGCCGCAGCTGATGGTGTGACCGCGCGAGAGGCTGGGGTCTTGTCGCTGCGGTGAGGCGGGCCCTGGGAGGTTGATGATGAAGGTTCCTACGCCAAGGTCGTCAAGCGTCCCGGGGACCCGATGCCGCAGCGTACGTCGCCGCCTGCCCAGATCGTGGCGGACACGATCGCCCGGGCCGTCGAGCTCAGGGGACGAATTACCAACGCCGCCGTGGCCGGCGAGACGACCGTGGTGTTCCCGGCGATGCCGCTGAGACACACAACCTGCGCCGGGCGGCCCCGACACGGCAACTGAGACGCCGCGCGGGCCTGCAGCTCGGCCAGCCCCCCGGCGCAGGCCGCAACTCTCGGGCCACATCGACATCGTCGTCTACGGACAAAACAGATCTTATCCGCCGGCTACGGCCAAGCCGACACACCAAGCCCGATCCAAGATCGCAGCACCAAGATCACGAACGGTCCGGTGTCAACAACATCATCCGCAGGCTCAGTCCGGGACCACCTCAGACAGCTCATCCCGACCGGCTAGCGACCATCACCGTCCGCAGACGCGTTCGCGAGACCCTGATCGGTGCCTGGCTTGCCGCGGAGGTTGTCCCGGCTCTCGTGGGATTTGGAGGTGGCGGTCCCCGCCCTGGTGTCTGCCGTGAGGTAGGCACCCGGGTGCTGACTCCGTTGGGAAGGGACCGCCATGGGCAAGGGTAGGAA
>JAVXWR010000385.1:0-6266 GCA_032230725.1 Actinomycetota bacterium | reverse complement strand
CGGATCGCGGCCGCGGAGTGGTGGGAGTGGGTGAGCAGCGTGCTCAGGTGCGCGGCGACCGCCACCGAGACACGCTCGATCGCGGGCAGATCCGTCGGCGCCTCGGCGAGCGCCTCGTTGACCAGGGTCCGCGCCCGGGCGAGCCCCTCGGCGACGGCCTCGTCGATGAGGTCGTCGCGGGACGAAAAGTAGTAGTAGATCGCCGGGGCCTGGACCTGGGCGACGTCGGCGACGTCGGACAGGCGGGTGCCGGCGTACCCGCGCCGCACAAGGACCTGGGCGGCGGCGTCGACGATCCGGCGGCGCGTGCGCGCGGACTTCCGGTCGGCGGCGTCGCCCCCGTCGTCGGCCGGGGTGCCGCCGACGGTCGAGGACGTCGATCGGGTCACGGTGTCCAGCCTAGGCAACGCCGAGGCGTCGATCAGTACGAGGCGGGCAGACCGAGGCTGCGCTGGGAGACGAAGTTCAGGACCATCTCGCGGCTGACCGGCGCAGTCTTGAGCATGCGGGCAAGGAACCAGAGGTCGGCGAGCCCGTACTCGTTCGACAGGCCGTTGCCGCCATGGATCTGGATGGCCTGGTCGAGCGCGCGCAGCGAGGCGTCGGCGGCGGCGAACTTGGCGATGTTCGACGCCTCGGCCGCGTCGGCGCCGGTGTCGAACAGCTCGGCGGCGCGAGCGGCCATGAGCCTCGCCTGCGTGACGTCGATGTAGGCCTCGGCGAGCGGGTGGGCGACGCCCTGGTGGGCGCCGATCGGCACGCCCTTCCACACCGCGCGCTGGTTGGCGTACGTGGTCGCCTTGTCCAGGGCGTAGAGGGAGATGCCGTTGCTGATCGAGGCGGCCGTGATCCGTTCCGGGTTGAGCCCGGAGAACACCTGGCGCAGGCCGTTGCCGTCGGTGCCGATGAGGTGCTCGGGCCCGAGGTGGACGTCGTCGAACCACACGGTGAACTGGTGCTCGGGCTGCACGAGCGCGGCGTCGATCGGCTGGTAGGTCAGTCCGGCGCTGTCGGTGGGGACGACGAACAGGGACAGCGGACGGCGGGGCCCGTCGGAACCCGCGGTGCCGCTGCGCGCGACGACCAGGATGGCGTCGGCCTCGTCGACCCCGCTGGTCCAGTACTTGGTGCCCGACAGCCGCCACCCCCTACCGGCGTGCTCCCCTGATCCGTCCGGGTGGGCGGTCGTGGTGATCTCGTGGGAGTTCGACCCCGCGTCCGGCTCGGTGATCGCGAAGGCCATCTTCAGGGAGCCGCCGGCGATGCCGGTGAGCCAGCGCTGTTTGAGTTCGTGCGAGCCGTGGTGGGCGAGGATCGTGCCGCAGATGGCGGGGGAGATGACGGTCATCAGCAGCGGGCACCCCGCGGCCGACGCGGCCTCGACGACCACGGAGAGGTCGCCGAGCGTCCCGCCGCCCCCGCCGTACTCCTCGGGCAGGTGGACGCCGAGGAACCCGGCGGCGCCGAGCTCCTTCCACAGCTCCGCCGGCTCCTCGTGCGCCCGGGCGCGCTCGACGAAGTAGGAGTGCCCGTACCGGCTCACCAGCGTGGTGACGGCGTCGCGCAGGGCCGCCCGCTCGTCGGACTCCGGCACGATGGCTGACTTGTTCACGTCGAACTCCCGGTGAGGGTCGTCGCGGTCGGGCGAGGGCGGGCGCGAGTTCCCCGCGGGCCCCCAGCCGTTTGCTTAATCCAGATTAGATGAGCTGGTCCGCGGCTCGCAAGGACGGCGGCCCGGGCTCGACGTGGCCTTGCTCGCCCAAGTTTCGAAGATAGAATCGAAAAAGAGCCCTGTCGTCGACACCCGGGGGAGATGCATGGACGCCACCGCGTTCGAGCTCAGCACGCAACAGCGCGAGATCGTCGAGCGAGGCCGCGCCTTCGGGGAGAAGTGGGCGCGCCACGCGACCGACATCGACCGGGACGACGCCGCCCCCCTCTCCGAGATGGTGCGCGACTCGGTCGACATGGGGGTTGCGGGCATCACCATCCCGACCCGCTACGGCGGACAGGGTCTGACGGCCCTGGAGTTCTCGCTGGCCGTCGAGGAGGCGTGCCGCGCGATGAAGTCGTGGATGGCCGGCGACGTGCTGTTCGCGACGACGTGCACCGGGCCCTCGGTGCTGATGATCTCGGGCAACGAGGAGGCCCAGGAGAGGTACCTCCCCGACATCGCCCAGGGGCGCCGGACCGCGGCCATCGCGCTGTCCGAGCCCGACCACGGGTCGGCCGTCACCGACATCGAGACCACGGCCCGCCGGAAGGGCGACACCCTCGTCGTGAACGGCACCAAGCGGTTCATCACCGGGGCCCCGGAGTACGACACGTACGTGACCTTCGTCCGGCTCGACGGCGTGCCGGGCGGCAAGGGGATCGGCGCCGTCGTGGCGGAGAAGGGCACACCCGGCCTGAAGCTGGGCCAGGGGCCGGACTACATGGGGTCGCGCGGCTCTCCCCACGAGGAGCTGCACTTCACCGACTGCCAGCTGCCGATGGCGAACCTGCTGACGGCCGAGGGCAGCTTCCCCGTGCTGATGCAGGCCTTCAACATGGAGCGGCTCTACATCGCGTCCCTGTGCCTCGGCCTCGCCGAGGGCGCGTACGACGAGGCCGTGGCGTACGCCGCGCAGCGCCACCAGTTCGGCCGGCCGATTGCACGCCGCCGACGCGGCCCGGGACGTGTGCTGGAAGGCGATGCAGGTGCTCGGCGGGAACGGGCTCGTCACCGGGTTCCCGCCCGAGCGGTGCTTCCGGGACGTCATCGTGTCGTCGATCGCCGGGGGCACCATCCAGGTCCTCAAGAACACCATCGCGTCGCAGCTGCTCGGCAAGCGTCTCGACCAGCGCGCCCGCTGAGGCGCGGTTCGGCGGTGGCCAGTCGGGGTCACGGCATCGACGAACCGCCCCCGACGGCGACCACCTGCCCGGTGACCTGGCGTGCCGCCCGCGAGGACGACAGCCAGACGACCGCGTCGGCGACGTCGCCCGGCGTGGTGAGGCGGCGCAGCGGCGTCTGCCGGCGCACGTACTCGATCTGGTCGTCGTCGAAGACCGCGTCCCGGCCGGCCGCCCACAGGCTCGCCGCACCCACGCCGCCCTCGTCGGGCAGGACGAGGCCCGGGCACACGACGTTGGACCGGACACCCTTGCGCCCCTGCTCCCGGGCCGTGGTGCGGGCCAGGGCGATGAGCCCGGCCTTCGTCGTGCCGTAAACGCCCTGACGGATCGCGCCGAACGCGGCGTCGCTGGAGATGAACACGATCGATCCCTCGCCGGCCTCGCCCATCGGGCCCAGCGCCGCCTGCGTGCAGTCGATGGCGGTGTAGAGATTGGTCTCGATCGTGCGCTGCCACAGCGCCCGGTCGGTCTGTTCGGTCAGGAAGCCCGGCACGCTCCAGCCCGCGTTGTTGACCAGGACGTCGACCCCGCCCCAGGCGTCCACGGCGCTACCGACGACGCGGCCGCCGGCGCCCTCGGAGGTCAGGTCGATCTCGAGGACCCGAAGGTCCGCGGCGCCGAGCTCGAGGGCCTCCGCACGGACGCGTGCGGCCTGCTCGCCGTCGCGGTCCGCGAGCAGGATGCGGGCGCCCTCACGGGCGAAGCCGTGCACGATCCCTCGCCCGATGTTCGACGCCCCACCGGTGACGACGACCCGGGCGTCGGCGAGCGCGAGGTCCATGTCTTCTCCTCCTGGACGAGTGCGACGGCGAGAGCCACGACGGGACGTTGACAGTCCGTCGCGTCCCGTGGTGTCCTCGGTACCACGATTAATTCATATTAGAAACGCCCACCTGGCGGGGTCCGTGCGGGCTCCACCTCCGACGAGGGCCCGGGGGCGTCCCGAGGGAGAGGAGGATCGCGATGCCGCGCATCGTGGTCGACCGGGAGAAGTGCACGGGCCTGGGGCTCTGCGAGTCGATCGCTCCCGACGTGTTCGAGATCGGCGACGACGGCACCCTCGTGGTGCTCGAGGAGTCCCACGACGAGGACCGTCGCGGCGATCTCAAGGAGGCCGTCGACGCCTGCCCTACCGCGGCGCTCTCGATCGAGGAGGACTGACCGGTGACCGAGCAGCTCGTCACCGAGGGTCCCGTCCTGCTCGACATCGACGACCGCGGGGTGGTTCGCCTGCGACTCAACCGCCCGGAGGCGTCGAACGGCCTCGACGTCCCGTTGCTGCGTGCCTTCCACGACGCGGTGATGACGTGCCTCGGCCGCCCCGACCTGCGCGTGCTCGTGCTGACCGGCGAGGGGAAACACTTCTGCGCCGGCGGCGACGTCAGGACCTTCGCGAGCAAGGGGGAGGCGCTGCCCGACTACCTCCGCGAGGCCACGTCGTGGCTGCAGATGGTCGTCGCGGGACTGCTCGCGCTCCCGGCCCCGGTCGTCGCCTCGGTGCACGGGTTCGCCGCGGGCGGCGGGGGCTTCGGCCTCGTCTGCGCCGCTGACCTCGTCGTGGCCGGCGAGTCCGCGAAGTTCCTCGGCGGCGCCACCCGGGTCGGCATGGCGCCGGACGCCGGCACCACCGTGACCCTGCCCGCGCTCGTGGGCCTGCGGAAGGCCCTGGAGATCTCACTGACCAACCCCGTGCTCTCGGCGGCCGAGGCCCTGGACCTCGGCCTGCTCACGAGCGTCGTGCCCGACGACGAGCTCGCGGCGCGCACCGACGAGCTCGTCGACCGGCTCGCGGTCGGGGCCCCGCTCGCCCTCGCGGCCACCAAGAGGCTCATGTGGTCGGGGATCGGCTCCCGCGTCGAGGCCCAGCTGCCCGAGGAGGCGCGCACTGTCTCCGAGCTCTCGGGCACTGCCGACTCCCGGGAAGGCCTCGCGGCGGTCATCGAGCACCGCGACCCGAAGTTCACCGGACACTGATCCCCGACACCCGGAGGCCCAACGATGTACCCCCGTGTCCACGCCGAGCGGAACCCGGACAAGGTGGCCGCACGCCTCGTGGAGACCGGCGAGGAGCTCACCTACCGGGCCCTCGACGAGCGCTCTACCCGGCTCGCCCGCGTCCTCGCCGACGCGGGGCTGCAGCAGGGCGACGTCGTTGCGCTCCTGACGGGCAACGACCTGCGGGCGTTTGAGGTCTACTGGGCGGCCGTCCGGTCGGGGCTCTACGTCACCGCGGTCAACCACCACCTCGCGCCCGACGAGGTCGCCTACATCGTGGAGGACTCCGGAGCGAAGGCGCTGATCGTGGCCTCCGACAAGGGGGAGCTGGCGGCGGCGGTGGTCGACCGCACCCCGGCCGTCGCGCTGCGCGTGGTGTTCGGCGGGGAGCTCGACGGCCACCAGGACTACGAGTCCCTGCTCGCCGGGGTCTCGGGCGAGCCGCTCGCCGACGAGCCCGCCGGGGCCCCGATGCTCTACTCCTCGGGCACCACCGGCCGGCCGAAGGGCGTCCGCCCGCCGCTGCCGGGCAAGCACGTCTCCGAGGGCGCCGACCCGGTCTTCGGCCTGATCCGCGCGTTCGGCGTCACCGAGGACTCGGTGTACCTCTCGCCGGCGCCGGTGTACCACGCGGCCCCCCTGCGCTGGTGCGGCGCGATCCACGCACACGGAGGCACCGTGGTCCTGATGCGCCGCTTCGACCCGGAGCAGACCCTGGCGGCCATCGCCGAGTACGGCATCACGCACGGCCAGTTCGTGCCCACCATGTTCGTGCGGATGCTCAAGCTCGACGAGGAGGTCCGCGCGCGTTACGACGTGTCGAGTCTCAAGGCGGCCGTGCATGCTGCGGCGCCCTGCCCCATCGAGGTCAAGCAGAAGATGATCGACTGGTGGGGGCCGATCCTCGTCGAGTACTACGCCGGCACCGAGGGCCACGGCATGACGATGATCAACAGCGAGCAGTGGCTGCGGAAGCCGGGCTCGGTCGGATCCGCCGTCATGGGGACGCTGCACATCTGTGACGACGACGGGAAGGAGCTGGCGGCGGAGGAGGTCGGGACCGTCTACTTCGAGCGCGACCACGTCCCGTTCGAGTACCACAACGATCCCGAGAAGACCCGCCAGGCCCAGCACTCCGAGCACCCGACCTGGACCACGGTCGGGGACATGGGCCGGGTCGACGAGGACGGCTTCCTGTTCCTCACCGACCGCAAGTCCTTCATGATCATCTCAGGTGGGGTGAACATCTACCCGGCCGAGATCGAGTCGGTGCTGACCCTGCACGAGGCCATCGAGGACGTCGCGGTGATCGGGGTGCCCGACGAGGAGATGGGCGAGTCGATCCGGGCGTTCGTGCAGCCGTCGGGCTCGGT
>JAVXWR010000362.1:0-5996 GCA_032230725.1 Actinomycetota bacterium | reverse complement strand
CATGGCTCCACGGCGCGACTACTTCGACGGCTGCGCGGCGGCCCACGCCCTCGACCTCGTGGGCGAGCGGTGGGCCCTGCTCGTGGTCCGGGAACTCCTGCTCGGCCCCAAGCGGTTCACCGACCTGCGGACCGGGCTCCCGCACGCGAGCCCGAACGTGCTCTCCCAGCGGCTGCGTGAGCTCGAGGACGCCGGCGTGCTCCGGCGCCGCCGGCTGCCCCCGCCCGCCGCGTCCGCGGTCTACGAGCTCACCGAGTGGGGCCGCGAGCTCGAACCGGTGCTGCAGACGCTCGGCCGGTGGGCGGCGCGCTCGCTCCCGGAGGCCGATCACATCGGCGTCGACTCCCTGGTCCTCTCGATGCGCACGATGTTCTCCGCGCAGAAGGCGCAGGGCGTCGACGACGTCGTGCAGTTCGTGCTGGCCGACCAGCCGTTCGTCGCCCGCATCCACGACGGCGCGTTCACGATGGACCGTGGGGAGGCCCCCACGCCGGCCGCGACGGTGAGCGCCGAGGCGCCGGAGGCATGGGCCGCGGTGCTGTACACGGGCCACCCGCTGGACTCCGCGATCGCCGACGGGATGCTCACCCTCTCCGGGGACCGCGCGGCCGTCGAGCGGCTGCTCGACCTCTTCCCGATGCCCGAGCCGCTGCACGCCCCGGACGCCGTCGGCGCCTGAGCACGGACCTCGGGTCGGCGTGCCACGATCACGGCCATGGACAGCGCTGCCCCGAACGACCCGCCCGTCCTCGTCGAGCGTGACGACGCCGAGGCCGTCACCACCGTGCGGCTCAACCGGCCGGACTCGCGCAACGCGCTGACGGTCGAGCTCAAGGTCGCCCTGCGCGACGCGCTGGCGCAGGTCGCCGAGGACACCTCGGTCCGGGCGGTCGTCCTCGCCTCGACCGGCCCGGCGTTCTGTGTCGGCCAGGACCTGCGCGAGCACGCCGAGTCGCTGCGCGGGGAGAGCTCCCCGGGCGGCTCGCTGTCCACCGTCACCGAGCACTACAACCCGATCGCGACCTCGCTCGCCGGGATGGCCAAGCCGGTCGTCGCGTCGATCACCGGGACGACCGTCGGCGCCGGCCTCGGGTTCGTCCTGGCCTGCGACCTGCGGGTCGCCGCGGCCGGGACGAAGTTCGCGACGGCGTTCTCGGGCATCGGCTTCGGCGGCGACTCCGGGCTCTCCGCGACCCTCGCGCACTGCGTGGGCGCCTCGCGCGCCACCGACCTGCTCATGCTGGGGGACACCTTCACCGCGGAGCAGGCGCACGACTGGGGCATCGTCCGCGAGGTCGCCGCCGACACCGAGGCCACCGAGACCGCCGCGCTCGCGCTCGCCCGCCGGCTGGCCGCCGGACCGACGCTCGCCTACGCCGAGATCAAGCGCGCGGTCGCCCTGGGCACGGTCTCGCCGCTGGCGACCGTCCTCGAGCACGAGGCGCACGCCCAGGTCCGCCTCGGCGCCACCCAGGACCACCGCGACGCTGTCGAGGCCTTCCTCGCCAAGGAGAAGCCGGTCTTTAACGGCCGCTGAGCAGGTGGTCAGGCCAGCGACTCGCGCAGGTCGCGCTTGAGGACCTTCCCGACGGCGTTGCGGGGCAGCGGCTCGGTGGTGGTCGCAATCCGGGTCGGGGCGGCGAACGCCGCGATCCGGGTCGCGACCCGTGCGTGCAGGGCCGCCTCGTCGGGGACGACGCCGGGGGCGTGCACGATGACGGCCGCGACCTCCTCCCCGAGCGTGGGGTGCGGGACCCCGACCACCGCCGCGTCGAGCACGCCCTCGACCTCGAGCAGCTCGGCCTCCACCGCGGCGCAGTAGACGTTCTCACCGCCGCGGATGACGACGTCCTTGAGCCGGTCGACGACGCGGACCACCCCGCCGTCGACGCGCCCGAGGTCGCCGGTGCGGAACCACCCGTCGACGAAGGCGGCCGCGGTCGCCTCCGGCGCGTTCCAGTACCCGCGCACGACGTTCGGCCCCCGGAACCACAGCTCGCCGACGGCGCCCTCGTCCAGGTCGGCCCCCGTGGCGGGGTCGACGACGCGGACGTCGGCACTCGGCACCGGCCGCCCGACCGCGTCGGGGGCGGCGAGGTAGTCCTCGCCGGCGTTGAAGGCGATGCCCGCCGTGGTCTCGGTGAGTCCGTAGCCGTTCGAGGGCGCCCCGACCGGGGCGACGCGGCGGACGAGCTCCGGCGGGATCGGCGCGCCGCCCATCCCGATGCCGACCAGGGAGGACAGGTCGGCGTCCGGGGTCCCGGCGGCCGCGCTCACCAGGTCGCGGGCCACCGTCGGGACCCCGGCGAGCGAGGTGAGCCGCTCGGCGGCGACGACCCGCAGGGCCTCGGCGGCATCCCACTTGTAGAGGGTCGCGATCGTGGAGCCGCCGGCCGTCGCGCTGACCATCCCGCAGAGCCCGGCGACGTGGAACATCGGGAAGGCCAGCAGCACGCCGGGCGCGGTCGGGGGCGCGACCCCGGTGAGCCGCGCGCCGACCGCGGCCGTCAACCGGCGGTTGTGGACGTCGGTGCAGAGGTTGCGGTGGGTCCCGACGGCGCCCTTGGGTCGCCCGGTGGTGCCCGAGGTGTAGAGGATGAAGGCGTCGTCCTCGGGGTCGAGCGCGACGTCGGGGAGGCGGTCGTCGGCCACCCCGCCCAGGAGCTCCGCGAACGGCAGGCACCCGGACGCCTCGCCGCGCACCGCGACCACCGGGACGTCGCCGGCGGTCACCGCGCGCAGCACCGCCGCCCGCTCGCCGTCGGCGACGACCAGGAGCGGCCCGGCGTCGGCCACCGCGTGCGCGAGCTCCGCCGACTGCCACCACGCGTTGAGCGGCACCACCACGAGCCCCGAGACCCACGCCGCCCAGCACAGCGGCATCCACTCCGGGTAGTTGCGCAGGCAGATCGCGACGCGGTCACCCGGACGCAGACCCAGCTCGGTGTAGCGGCGGGCGAGGGCGGCCACGCGGGCGCGGTGCTCGGCATAGGTGACCCGCTCACCCTCGTACACGGTGTAGGCGCGGTCGCCGTGCGCGACGGTCCCGTCGTGCACGTCGCGGAGGATCTGCGGGGAGGTCACGTGGACGCGCAGCCCCACCCCGCGCACCATCGCCTCGCCCAGCTCGGCGGGGCCGCCGGGGGCGGTCAGCTCCGCGATCACCTCGCTGCGCGTGGGTCGAGCGTCGACGCCGGCCATACCCGGCAGTCTGGTCCCGATCGGGGCGGGCCGCCGCGCATCCGGTGACGGAACTGGGCCGTTCGGGCGTGCGGCGTGACCCGAACGGGTAGTACCGTTCATCAGCACGCGGGCCGCCTCTCCAGTGATCGCGTGATCGACCCTTCCGGGCCCGCCGACCGCGGCGACCCGCGAGGAGGCAGTGATGGCGCTGGACCTGACGTCCACCCGCCGGGTCGGCCTGCCGGTCGACGGCCGGGGCGAGCTCCCCGACGCGGCCACGCTGGCCGGACGCATGCAGGCCGCGGTCGACCGCGCGGCGGGCGCCGGGCTGGACGTGGAGCTGCACGTGTCGCCGGGCGCCGAGGTGCTCGGCCCGCAGGCCGAGGTGCTCGCCGCCGCCCGCGAGAGCGCCGCCCTGCGTGGGGTGGACGTGCGCGTCGTGGCCTGACCGGGATCGCCACTCGATCGGGTGACAGAGCATCGTGACCAGATCGTGACCATCCCGAGATACCCAGGAACCTCCCAGGAAACCCCGGCGTGTCGGGTGTGTCGTCCACTCCTGTCCTCTTCGTCGGGTTCGCCCGTCTCGTCGTCCTGAGGGCGTTTCTCGGACGTATTGCCTGCTCAGCGCGGTGACCCCGGCTCCGCGGCCCGACGATCACGGTGTGCACACTGCTCGCTGCGTCACCGAAACGAATCCGTTCCGTGAGCGTTGAGAGACTGGAACACCGCGCATCACCGACAGCGAAAGGGCCATTCCATGGGTCGTCACCACGCGAGCGCTCGTCCCCGGATCGAGGGACGTGGCCTGCGACTGGGCGTGGGCTCCGCCGCCGTCGTGGGCGCCGGTCTGCTCCAGCTCGCCGCCCCGGCGCTGGCGGCTCCCGCCGCTCCGGCCGCCACCCCGGCTCCCGCCACGAAGAGCGCCACCCCGTGCGCGATCACGGCGAAGGCCTGCGTCGACATCTCGCAGAAGAAGGCGTGGCTGACCGACGGCAAGGGCCACGTCATCGACGGCCCCGTTCCCGTGACCACCGGCGGCAAGGGCTACCCGACCCCCACCGGGACGTTCACGGTGATGTGGAAGGACAAGAACCACAAGAGCGACGAGTACAACCACGCGCCGATGAACAACTCCGTGTTCTTCGCCCCCGGGGACGCCTTCCACGAGGGCAGCCTCCAGCGCGACTCGGCCGGCTGCGTGCACCTCTCGCACGACGACTCCGAGAAGTTCTTCGACAACCTCCAGGTCTACGACCAGGTGCAGATCATCCCCTGACCGACGGGCCTGACAGGCTGTCGGTCATGGCTGGCAACCCCGACGAAGGCGACGAGCGGATCGCGATGCTGCTCGACTACGAGAACCTCGCGATCGGGGCCCGCGAAGGGCTCGGCGTGAGCCCGTTCGACCTCACGCCCGTGGCGGACGCGCTGGCCCTGCGCGGCCGGGTGGTCGCCCGGCGCGCGTACGCCGACTGGTCCTACTTCGACGAGGACCGCCGGCTCCTGGCCCGGGCGCAGGTCGAGCTCATCGACATCCCCCAGCGTCTCGGCGGTTCCCGCAAGAACGCCGCGGACATCAAGATGGCCGTGGACGCCGTCGAGATCGCCTACGAGCGGTCCTGGGTGACGACGTTCGCCATCGGCACCGGCGACTCGGACTTCACCCCGCTGGTCCACAAGTTGCGCGAGCTCGACAAGCGGGTGATCGGCATCGGCGTGGCGTCCTCGACGTCGCGGCTCCTCCCGCCCGCGTGCGACGAGTTCCTCTACTACGACCGCCTCGTCGACACCTCCCCGCCGCCCGCCGAGGCCACCCCGGTCGCGGGGGTCCCGGCGCCCGCCGCGGGCTCGGACGGGGCCGAGCCGGAGCCCGCCCCGGACGACGACGAGGCCGTGGGCCGGCTGGTCACCCGCACGTTGTCGGGGCTCGCCCGCCGCGGCGACGGGCCGGTCCTCGCCTCCCGCCTCAAGCGCGCGATCCTGCGCCAGGACCCGACCTTCGACGAGGCCGAGCACGGCTTCCGGGGGTTCGGGGAGCTGCTGCGCAATTTGCAGGACCAGCGGATCGTCGAGCTCGGGACGGGCTCGGCGACCGGGGATCCCGAGGTGTCGTTCCCGGAGAACGAGCGCGCCGAGGACGACGCGTTCCGGCTGCTCGCCGAGGTCGTCACCGAGGAGTCCCGGTCCGGGGGCGGGGTCCCGCTGTCCGGGCTCAAGGACCGGGTCCGCAAGCGGCGCTCGGACTTCTCGGAGAAGACCTACGGTTTCGCCTCGTTCCTGAGCTTCGCCAAGGCCGCCCGGGCACGCGGGGTGATCCGCATGGCGTGGGACGAGTCCGCCGGCGACTGGCGCCTGCAGCCGGCCTGACGGCCGTCGAAGAGGTCGACCTCGGAGCTGGCGGAGGCCAGGCGCTCGAGTGTCTCCTGGGCGGTCAGGCGGGGGATCAGTCGAACGCCGGCTCGCCGGTCCGCGTCCGCTCCAGCTCGCAGAACCCGGGGTGGTGGGCGAGCGCCACCGCCCCGTCCAGGACGTCGAGGGCCTCCTGCCCCCGGGGTACCGCGCCGAGGACGGGACCGAAGAAGGCGACGCCGTCGACGTGCACCACGGGCGTCCCGACGTCGAGCCCGACCGGCGCGATGCCCTCGGCGTGACTGCGCCGGACCTCGGCGTCGAGCTCGCCGGAGTCCGCGGCTGCGTGGAGATCGCGGTGGCCGAGGTCGGCGAGCGTCCGGTGGAGGGCCTCGTCACGGCCCCGGACCCGGTCGCGGTGGTAGCGGGTCCCGAATGCGGCGGCGAACGCCCGCATGCCG
>JAVXWR010000352.1:0-4817 GCA_032230725.1 Actinomycetota bacterium | reverse complement strand
GACGCGACGGGCACCCTCGCCGGCCTGACCGGCGCGAACGGCACCCGCGAGAACCTGGCCCGGGCGACCGTCGAGGGCATGCTCTGCGGTCTCGCCGCCGGGGTCGACGCGCTGGCCGAGGTCGGCGTCCCCGGCGAGCGGGTGCTGCTCATCGGCGGCGGCAGCCGGTCCCGGGCGGTATCGGCGATCGCGCCCGCGGTGTTCGGGACCGGCGTCGAGGTCCTCGCACCCGCGGAGTACGTCGCCCTCGGCGCCGCCCGGCAGGCGGCGTGGGCCCTGCACGGCGAGGAGCCCGAGTGGCGGATCGGGCGCGACGCGGTGGTCGAGGCCGCCGACGCGGACCGGGAGGCGGCCCGCGCGGTCCGGGCGGCGTACGCGACCGCGGCGGGCTGAGACGACGATGACGCCGGTGACCGACCCGCTCCCCCTCACCGAGGACGACCTCGCCGAGCCCGGCCTCGTCGCTCCCGGCGCGATGCGCACGCACGGGACGAGCCCGCCCGACGTCGTGCTGTGCTTCTTCCCCGAGGCGATGGCAGCGTTCGCCGAGCATGCCCCGGAGACCGCGGTCCTGCACTCCGAGAACGGCCGCTCCCCGGTGCTGGCGGTGACGCGCCCGGACGGGACCGAGGTCGGCGTCGTGCACCCGGGGGTCGGCGCGCCGATGGCGGTCGCCACGCTCGAGGAGGTGATCGCGCTCGGCGGGCGGCGGATCACCGCGGTCGGCGGGGCCGGCGTGCTGGTGCCCGAGCTCGTGCTGGGGCACGCCGTGATCGTCGACTCCGCGGTGCGCGACGAGGGCACCTCCTTCCACAACCTGGCGCCGGGGCGGACCGTCGACGCCGACCCGGACGGCGTCGCCGCCCTCGTCGACCGGCTGCACGCCGCGGACGTGGCCCACACCGTCGGGCGGACGTGGACCACCGACGCCGTCTACCGCGAGACCCGCGGGCGCACCGACCGCCGGCGCGACGAGGGCTGCCTGACCGTGGAGATGGAGGCCGCCGCGCTCATCGCGGTCGCGCGCTTCCGCGGCGTGGCGTTCTCCCAGGTGCTCTTCGCCGGCGACTCGCTCGCGGGCGAGGAGTGGGACCACCGGCGCTGGACCACGGCCCGGGAAGCGCGGCGCGCGCTGGCGGACGTCGTGGTCGGGGTCAGTCCCCCGTGACGAGGGTGAGGCCCATCGAGGCGAGGACCGGGGCGAGCGGCTGGAAGTAGGTGGTGCCCCCGGCCACGCAGTCGCCGGTCCCGCCCGAGAGCGTGCCCTGGGCCTGGGCGGAGTCGGGGGTGACGAAGGGCCCGCCGGAGTCGCCGGCCTCGGCGCACACGGTCGTCCGGGTCAGGCCCGTGATGACGGTGCCGCTGCCGTAGTTGACCGTGACGTCGGTGTCCTGGACCGTCCCGCAGTGGTAGCCCGAGCTCGAGCCGGAGCGGCAGACCGCACTGCCCGACGGTGCCTCGGTGGCGCCCGTGACGGTCGGGCCGCCCTGGATCCGCCCGCTGCCCCGCCAGGTCGTGGTGGTGCTGACCTGGATGATCCCGTAGTCGTGGCCCGGGTACTCGGTGCGGACCGCGGTGCCGAGGGGCCTGCGGTCGGGTCCGTTCCAGCTGCGGCCCTCCGCGGTGCAGTGCCCCGCGGTGAGCACGTAGGTCGTGGTGCCGCGGCGCGCGGAGAAGCCGTCGGAGCAGCGGGTACCGGTCGTGGTGATCGCCGTGCCGCCGATCAGGGGGGCGGGTGTGGCGGCGGGCGCGGGCGTGGGGGCGGGCGTGGGCGTGGCGGCGGGCGCGGGCGTGGCGGCGGGCGTGGGAGTGCCGAGGAGCCGGATCGGGGCCGACATCGGCTGCAGGCGCACCGCGGCGGGGTCCGCGTCGGCGGCGAATTCGCTCGCCGCACGGGTGGCCGGACCGACGACGGCGACGACGGTCTGGTGGGTCCGCGGGTCCACCCACCAGGCGGTCACGTTCTCCGGGACCGCGGCGCTGCGGGCGTCGAGGCGCTCCTTCGCGGCCCGGCCGGCCCGCGGCTCGACGGGTATCGAGCGCATCGTCGACCCGGGGGTGCCGGGCGGGGCCGGCGGCGGGGTCTCGGCCAGGGCCGGGACCCCGAGGGCCACGGCGGTGACGACCACGACGAGACCCGTGACGAGGGCGCGGGCCCGGCGACGAGGGCGGGAGGAGCGCACGCGGGCCTCCGGTGTCGGGCCGGGCTCCCGCCCCGCGGGCAGGCCCGACGGGCACGCCGCAGCGGAAGCTGGGACGTACGCAGTAGTCGATGAGCCCGGTCAGCCTAGGAGCCGGAGCGCCCACCGACCCCTGTCGTCACCCACACGAGGACCCCTGCCGCCGGCCCGCGCCGGCGGGCCCCGCTCGGGCTTGATCACGAGTTCAGTGGCGACACGCCCGTGAGGTGCCACGACTCGCCACTGGATTCGTGATCACCGCTGTGGCGCTCACTTCGCCGGTCCGGCGTCGCGCAGCCCCGTCACCGTGAGCCCCTGCGGGCCCTGCACGGCCACCAGCCCGACCCGGTCGTTCACCGCGACCGCGGAGGGCTGACTCGCCGTCTTCTGCTTGCGGACCTTCGAGGCCGGGGTGAAGGCGTAGGTCGCGGTGAAGCCGTCGGTGCTGCGGACGGTCACCGACGTCGGGGAGGCCGCGGTGACGACGCCGCGCTGGACGTCGACGGTGCGGTCGCCGCCCTTGCCGTGCAGGACGACCTCGCCGTGCTCGGCCCGGCGCGCGAGGGCGCGGTGGGCCCGGGGGTGGGGCTTCGCGGCGGGCGCGGGTGCCGACGACGGGGGCGGTGGCGCGCTGGTGTCCGCGAGGGCGACGGCCGTCCCACCCCCGGCGAGGGCGACGACGACGGCCGCGACGAGCGCGGGACGGGCCCACGAGATGCGCATGGTGTGCTCCACTTCCTTTTCCGAAGACGCCGGTCGCTGACGACGCCGGGTGCGCCGGGATCCGTCCCCGTCGATCCACCCGATGTCCGGGGACACCGGGAAAGGGAACCGAGAGCGCGACGAATGTGGCGGGGCTGCGCGTGAGGCGTTCAGCGAATCGTCAGGATGGCCGGGAAATAGTTCCCCGCGACGCCGTCGAGGGCACCACGGAGGGCTCGGCTATCGTGACGCCGTGTCAGATCGCTGGGACCCGCGTCCGCGTGGGCGAGGGCCGTCGCGGTCCGCCGCGCCCCCGCGCCCGGCGTCGCCCCCGCCGTCGGCACCCGATCGCTCCGGACGCGGACCGTCGCGCTGGTCGACCGGCTCGTGGTCGTCCGCCTCCCGTCGCGGCGGTGGCAGCAGCACCCCGCGCCCCCCGCGACCTCGCCAGACCGGCACCTTCGCGATCGGCCCGGGGTATCCCTGGCCGGTGGTGGCCGTCGGCGCGGTCGTCGTCACCGGGCTGCTCGCGTGGCTGCTCCTGCACCGCGCCGGTCTGCTCGGGCTGATGTTCCCGGTCGGCTACCTCGTGGTGTGCATGCTCGGCGTCGCGATGGTCCGGGCCGAGGCCGTGGTGGTCCCCGCCCTCGCTCCCCCGGTCATCGCGTTCCTCGGACTGGTCATCGCCGCGATCATCGCGGGCGACACGGCGAGCAGCTCGCTGTTCCTGCTCGGCGTCCTCGCCCCGCTCGCGGAATTGTTCTGGTGGATGCTCGTGGCGACGCTCGCGTGTCTCGTCGTCGGATTCCTGCGATTCCGCCAGGTCCGTCCCGGGGCGTCACCGCTCGGGGCCCTGCGCGGCGGGGGGACCGCCTGATGCCGGGTCCGCCGCGGGGCGAGGAGCCGCCCGGTGGCTTCCGGATGCCCCGCCGCGGCGACACCCGCCCGGACGCCGGCGGGAAACCCCGGCCGGCTCCCCCCGACGCCGGCGCCCCCCGGCCGGCACCGGGCGGACGGCCGGCCCCCGGGCCCGCGGCCCCCGCACCGGCCCCCGCACCGGGCAAGCGGCCCGAGGCCCGTCCGGCCGGTCCCCCGCCCGGCGGTCCCCCGCCCGGCGGTGGCCCGCCCGGCCCGCCCGGGCCGCCGCCCCGTGCCCCGGCAGGCCCCCCGCCCGGCGCAGCTCGCCCCGCCGGCGGACGCCCGTCGCCGACCCCCACCCGCGTCGCGCCCGCCCTGGAGCCCGACGAGGCGTCCCGCCGCAGCCCCGAGCAGGACCCACCGGGCGGGAACGGCGCCCGGGACCTCCTCGAGCGCGTCCGGTCGGTGGCGACGACCCGCGTCCTGATCCTGGTGCTCGCGGCCGCCTCGGTGCTGCTCCTGCTCGTCAGCGGCGGGGTCGTGCTCGCCGCGCGTTCGATCGACTCCGGGCTGAGCCGGGTCGACGTCATCTCGACCTCGTTCGGCTCGGTCCTCGGCACCGACCAGAACATCCTGCTCGTCGGCCTCGACTCCCGGACCGACAGCTTCGGCAACCCGCTCCCGAAGGACCAGCTGGCCGCCCTGCACGCGGGCGGCAGCGACGCGGGCGGGGACTCGACCGACACGATCATCGTGCTGCACATTCCCGGCGGAGGCGGACCCGCGACGGGTTTCTCCATCCCCCGCGACTCGTATGTGGACCTCCCGGACAACTTCGGCAAGCACAAGATCAACTCGGCGTACGCGTACGGGTCGAACGCCGCCCGCCCGGAGCTGTCCAAGGACGGCGTCCGCGGTAACGACCTCACCGTGCAGGCCGGCGCGGCGGGCGCGAAGACGACCATCGGCGCCGTCGAGTCGCTGACCGGGCTGACGATCACGCACTACGGCGCGGTGAACCTCGCCGGGTTCGCCGACATCAGTCAGGCGATCGGCGGAGTGCCGGTGTGCCTGAAC
>JAVXWR010000340.1:0-5762 GCA_032230725.1 Actinomycetota bacterium | reverse complement strand
AGCTGTTCGGTGAGCCAGGGCAGGTGCACCGGCATCTCGACCAGCGGGACGGCGAAGCGCAGGCCGTGCGTGTACCCGGGCGGCAGCTCGTCGGGGCGCGCCGGGCGCAGGTCCTCGACGGCGACGCTCCACCACGGCCGTCCGGGGTCCTCGCGGTGCAGCGTGAGGCTCTCGCGCATCACGACGCCGGGCACCCCGCGCCGGGCCTGGTCGGCGAGCTCGGTGAAGGTCGCCGACCCCCACGCGAGGACGCGGTCGCGGGGGGCGGCTCGCGTCGGGAACCAGACGGCCGCGGCGAGGTGGGAGGTGGATTCGACGGTCGGCCGGTCGGCGAGGACGGTCACGCGCCAGCCCCGGTCCAGCAGCCGCGAGGCCGCGGCGAGGCCGACGATCCCGGCGCCGACCACCGTGGCGCGTGGTGTGGTCATGGCCGTGATCGTGTTCCTCGTGCGCACCGACCGCAGGGGACGGGGTGCTGGCACGATCGGAGCGCATGACCACATCGGACACAGACGCCGGGAGCCGGCACATCTCGCGGGTGATCACGCGGCCGTGGCGGGAGGTCTACACGTACGCGGCCGACCCGCGGCACCTCGTGGCGTGGGCGTCCGGGCTGGCGACCGCGTCGGTGACCCCGCTCGACGACGGGTCCTGGCAGGCGTCGTCCCCCTTCGGCGACGTCGTGGTGCGCTTCGCGGAGCCCAACGACCTCGGGGTCCTCGACCACGTCGTCCGCATGCCCGACGGCACCGAGGTGCTCAACCCGATGCGCGTCCTCCCCCACGACGACGGCGCCGAGGTGGTGTTCACGGTGCGCCGCCGCACGGGGACGACCGACGAGGACGTCGCGGCGGACGCGGCGACCGTGGCCGGCGACCTCGAGACGCTGCGCAGGATCTGCGAGGGCTGAGCGGGCCCACGCCGACCGAGATCGCGAACCGGGCGGCACAGTGCTCGCTCAGCGATCACTTCGCCGCCCGGCTCGAGATCATGGCTCAGCCGGCGGGCGCCGGGACGACGGGCGCGGCCGGAGCGGTGGGGGCCGCCGGAGCCGCAGGAGCGCCCGGGACCGGGGCGGGGGCCGCACCGGGTGCGGCCGGGGCCGGAGCACCGGGAGCGGCCGGGGCCGGAGCACCGGGAGCGGCCGGGGCAGCGCCGGGGACCACCTGCTGCACCGTCGCGCCCGGCTGGACGATCACCGTGCCGCCGGGCTGCACCTGGATGACCGGGCCGCCGGCTCCGGGACCCGCCCGCCCCGGGCCGCCGTCGGGACCCCAACGACCGCCGGGGCCCCCGGGACCGCCGTGTCCCGGTCCGCCGCCGGGGCCGCCCGGCCCGCCGTCGGGACCCTGCACGGACATGCGGTCCGGTCCCCGGTGCCCGCCGGCGCCGCCGGGGCCTCCGGGTGAGCCGAGCAGCAGACCGCCGGCCACCAGCAGCCCCAGCACGAAGCCGCCGAGGCCGACCAGGATCGTCGCCGTCCGGCCGCGCGGCCGCACCCGGGACCAACGTGAGCCGGACCGGGTCGAGGTGGTCGGGGCGTCGTGGGCGACGGGGGTGGCGGGGGTGGTGGGCGGCTCGTTCTCGCTCATCGGGTCCTTCCGATCTCGGTCGGGGCGCCCTCGTCGTCTCCGGGCGTGGCACCGACCGTGGCCCGCGGACCTGAAGCGTCCCTGAGGCGCGCGCACGACGGCCGGTTCCTCAGCCGGGCTTCAGGGTCGGCGCTCCGCGACGCCGGGCTTCAGGCGGGGTTCAGCGCCGCCTGGTCTGATGGGCCGCGATGAGCAGCGGCGACGCACGGGTCCTCGTCGTCGAGGACGAGACGACGATGCGCGAGTCGATCGTGCGCGCGCTCGGCCGGTCCGGGTACGCCGCCCGCGGCCTGCCCGACGGCGCCGGGCTCGAGGAGTGCCTCGACGGGTTCCGGCCCGACCTCGTCGTCCTGGACGTCATGCTGCCGGGGCGCGACGGGTTCCGGCTCCTCGAGGTCGTCCGGGACCGGACCGACGCCGGCATCGTCAGGGTCACCGCGCGCGACGGCCTCGACGACCGGCTGCGCGGCCTGGACACCGGCGCGGACGACTACGTCGTGAAGCCCTTCCTGCTCGAGGAGCTGACCAGCCGGGTCCGGGCGGTGCTGCGCCGGCGGGGGCGGACGCCGACGGCCCTCGTCGTCGGCGACCTGGTGATCGACGAGGAGGCGGGGGTCGCGACGCGGGACGGCGCGCCGCTGGGCCTGACCGCCACCGAGCTGCGGCTGCTGCGCTACCTCGCCGAGCAGCGGGGCCGGGTGGTGAGCAAGAACCAGATCCTCACCCAGGTGTGGGGCTACGACGCGTACGACCCCAACCTCGTCGAGGTCCACCTCTCGGCGCTGCGCCGCAAGCTCGAGGCGCACGGCCCGCGGATCGTGCACACGAACCGCGGCCTGGGCTACACGCTGCGCGCCGGCGGGGACGGCACATGAGCACCCCGACCGGCCGCGTCGTCCCGGCCCGCTCGCTGCGCTGGCGGGTGACCGCGACCGTCGTCGCCGTCGTCGCGGTCACGCTGCTCGCGGCCGGCCTCGTCGTCGACCTCGCGCTCACCGCGGCTCTCGACCGCGACCAGCAGTCCCGGTTGGGCGATCGCGCGGCGCGGGTGGACAGCCTCGTCGCGCAGGGGGTGCCGGCGGACCAGCTGGTCGGGCTCCTCGACGGCCAGGGCGTGCGCGCGGTCCGGCTGTCGGCGACGGGGGCGGTGCTGCAGGGGGTCGCGGGTCCACCCGGACCACCCGGGAGCCCGCCGCGCCCGCCCCGGCCGGGCGGCTCCGACGGCCCGCCGCGGGGTCCGGGCGACGGAGGCGGCGGACCGGGCCGGCCGGGGCACGGGCCGGCGCTGTCGGTGACGCGGCCGCTGGCCGACGGGACCGTCGTGCGGCTGTCGGCGGACCCCGGGGAGATCGACGAGGTGGTGGGTCGGCTGCGCGGGGTGATGGTCGGCGTCGGGCTGGCGGGGCTCGCGATCTCGGCGGTCGTGCTGTTCAGCGGGGTGTCCGCGGCGCTGCGCCCGCTCGACGCCATGACGCGGGTGGCGCGGGCGATCACGACGGGCGACCGCGGCCGGCGGCTGCGGCCGACGACGACCGACACCGAGATCGGGCGCACCGCGGCGGCGTTCGACGAGATGCTCGACGCCCTCGACGCGGCCCAGCAGCGCTCCGAGACCTCAGCGCACGAGGCGCACGAGGCCGCGGCGTCGGCCCGCGCCGCCGAGCAGGAGGCGCGGCGCTCCGAGGTGACCACGCGGCGCTTCCTCTCCGACGCCGCCCACGAGCTGCGCACCCCGCTCGCCGGGATGCAGACGCTCGCGGAGACACTCGTGCGCGAGTCCGACGACGACCGCGAGACCCGCGAGGAGCTCGCGATCGCCCTGGTGCGCGAGACCTCCCGCGCCTCGTCGCTGGTCACCGACATGCTCGACCTCGCGCGGATCGAGGGCGGCGCGGAGCTCGACCGGCGCCCGGTGGACCTCACCGAGCTGGCTCGCGACCTCCGCGGACGGCTGCGCCTCGTCGACCCCGCGCTGGACGTGGCCGTGGTGGCGGACGGGCCCGTCGTCGTGGCGGGCGACGAGGAGAAGCTGCGGCGGGTGCTCGTGAACCTGCTCGACAACGCGCGTCGTCACGTGCGGCCGGGCGGGGCGGTGCGGGTGGAGGTGGCGGGCGTCCCGGGCGCTGAGCGGGCCGAGGTGGTGGTCCACAACGACGGCGACCCGGTGGCCGAGGCGGACCGCGAGCGCATCTTCGACCGCCTGGTGCGCCTGGACGAGGCCCGGGCGCGCGACTCGGGCGGCGCGGGGCTGGGCCTCTCGATCGCGCGGGCGCTGGTGCGCGCCCACGGCGGGACGCTGACCTACCGCGCGGCCGCCGACGGGTCGGACCTCGTCCTGCAGGTGCCTGCCGGCTCCTAGGGAGTCACCCCCGCCGCGAGCACGGCGTCCACCGCGGCGCGGTCGCCCTCGACGGCGATCCGCGGGTCGTCGGTGCCGACGCGCCGCCAGACCCACAGGAGCAATGCCTCGGCGCCGCCGCGCACGGTGGCCGCCGGGCCCTCCGGCGCGCCCTCGCCCGCGATCTCCCAGGCCGGGCCCTCGTCGCTCACGACGGCGATGCGCGTGCCCGGGAGCACCGTGCGCCCGAGCCGCACCTGACGGGGCAGGAACATCGTGACCACCTCGTCGATCCCGTCGAGCGCGAGCTCGGTGGGCAGCGCGGCCGGCCCGCCGGAGGTGCCGGCCGCGGTCTCGGCGTCGTGGGCGTGCACGGTGGCCTCGTGGGCCTGGCGACGGAACCAGAACCGCGCGGTGCGCGGCGTCGGACCGAACGACCAGCACGGGGCGTCGGGGCCCGCCTCGCGCAGCGTGCCCGCGATCGCGGCCGCACCCTCGTCGAACCAGGCGACGAGGGCCGCGTGGTCGGAGGGCTGGTCGTCGGTGGTGCCGTTCGGGTGCCCCTCGAGCACCGCGACCCGGGCCCAGCGCTGCACCCCGCCGACATGGTGGGCGAGGTCGAGCAGTCGCCACGGCTCGCATCCCGGCACCGGGGTCGTGAGGTCGCCCCGGGCCAGGGCCGCGGAGAACCTCGCACACGCCGTCTCCAGGTGCGTCAGGTACGCGGCGGGCGGGAGCAGATCGACGACGCTCGACACGGCGTCGACCCTAGTTCCACCCGTCGGCGGTCCCGGTCGGACGACGCCTACCGGATCTCCCGATCGAGGGATCGAGTCATCCGTTCGTGGGTATCCGGTCACCCTCCGGCAGATGCGACGCGGACCGTCAGGGGTGGGATGGACAGGATCGGCGCCTACTCCTGGCATCCGAGCTCCGACCGCTGGACGTGGAACGACACCATGTTCCACCTGCACGGTTACGCCGTGGGCGGGGTGAGGCCGAGCCGCGCGCTCGTCGTCGCACACAAGCACCCCGACGATCGGACGCTCGTCGAGCACGTGATGGCCGATGCGATCGGCCACCGATTGGCCTACACGCACCGTCATCGGATCGTGTCGGTCGACGGGACGGTCCACCAGGTGGTCGTCGTCGGGCATCCGGCCGCCCCGAGCCCGCGCTGGCCCCCGGGGCTGCTCCTGCGCGGTTGGGTCGTGCACCTGACGACGTGGTCGCCGACCCGCGAGGCCGCGGAGGCGACGGCGAGCCTCCTCGGGTCGCCCGGGCCCGTCCCCCTGGCCCCGCCGACTCCCCCGTCGCTCCCGCGGGGTCCGGTCCCGCACGACGCGCCCCCGCCGCCCGGCTGGTCGTCGTGGGCCTCCGTCGAGCACGACCGCCACGTCGGGCGGGCCGTCGAGGTCCTCGCCGAGGCGATGGAGCTGCCGGCGGACGCGGCCGCCGCCCTGCTCGCCCACCTCGCCAACACCGCCGCCGAGCCGCTGATCGTCGTGGCCGAGCGCGTGATCGCGGTGAGTCTCGACCCCGAGGCCGACGGGCTCGCCGGGCTGCTGGCGGGGATCTCCGTCCCGGAGGCGTGACCGGGCTCACCCGGTCGTCTGTGACGCGGGTCGCACTTGATCTTCATGGCGTTTAGCGTGGCGGCTGAGCACGCCCCAGCAGTCACGCCGGAGGTCGATCCGCATGCGCGGTCCGCGCCACGTCCGCCTCACCGAGCCCCTCGTGCGCGAGCACGGCGAGCTCCGACCCGCGAGCTGGGACGAGGCCCTCGACCGCGCCGCCGCGGGCTTCCGCGGGGTCCCGGGGAGCGCCTACGG
>JAVXWR010000322.1:0-8997 GCA_032230725.1 Actinomycetota bacterium | reverse complement strand
GCACCGAGAACCTCGTGCTCTACACGCCGGTGGTGCACGCCGAGGACTTCGACGCCGCCGTCAGCTACCTGGTCCGCCGGCTCGAGGAGAACGCCGGGCAGGAGAACTACCTGTACGCGATGTTCTCCGCCGACGGGCCGGCGAGCTACGTCGACCGGTTCCGCGCGTCGGTGCGCGAGCGCGACACCGTCGCCGACACCCCGCGCCGCACCCAGGACCGCGCGACCGAGGTCCTCGGCGCGTTCCCCGACGCCTTCCGCAACGAGCCCGACACCGACCCCTCCCTGCCCGCCAACCGCGACTGGGCCCGGCGCGCGGTGGCCGCCGCGCCTGCCGCCGTCGGGAAGCCGGAGCTGACGGACCCGGCCGCGGTCGACGCCGTGATCGGCACAGCGGAGCGGTCGCAGTGGCGCGAGACCCTGCCCGCCGAGCGCGCCCGCCTGCTCCGCGGGGCCGCGCGGTCGCTGGCCGCGGCCCGCACCGAGCTGCTGACCGTGATGGTTCACGAGGCGGGCAAGACCGTCGCCGAGGCCGATCCGGAGATCTCCGAGGCGGTCGACTTCGCCGCGTACTACGCCGACCGCGCCGAGGAGCTGGACCCGACGAGGTTCACCCCGGCCCGCGTCGTCGTCGTGACCCCGCCGTGGAACTTCCCCGTCGCCATCCCGCTCGGCGGCTGCCTCGCGGGCCTGGCCGCGGGGGCCGCCGTCGTCATCAAGCCAGCGCCGCAGGTGCGGGCGTGCGCGGAGGTCGGCATCGCGGCGTTGCTCCGTGCGGGGATCCCGGTCGACGCGCTGCAGCTCGTGCACACCGACGAGGGCGCGGCCGGGCAGCGGCTGATCACGCACCCGGCGGTGGAGCGGGTCGTGCTGACCGGGGCGAGCGAGACGGCGGCGCTGTTCCGCTCGTGGCGCCCGGACCTGCCGCTGATCGCCGAGACCTCCGGGAAGAACGCGCTGGTGATCACGCCGGCCGCCGACCCCGACCTCGCGGTCGCCGACCTGCTGCGCTCGGCGTTCGGGCACGCCGGGCAGAAGTGCTCGGCGGCGTCGCTGGCGATCCTGGTGGGGGCGATCGGCGACCCGCGCTCGCGGATCGGGCGGCGCTTCCGGCGCCAGCTCGTCGACGCGGTGCGCACGCTGCGGGTGGGTCACGGGAGCGACCTGACGACGACGATGGGCCCGCTGGTCGGGGAGCTCTCGCCGAAGCTGGAGCGGGCGCTGACGACGCTCGAGGACGGCGAGTCGTGGCTGGTGGAGCCGCGGCAGGTCGGTCCGGCGGAATGGACGCCGGGGGTACGCGCCGGCGTGGCGCCGGGGTCGTGGTTCCACCTCACCGAGTGCTTCGGCCCGGTTCTCGGGCTGATGACGGCGGGGTCGCTGGACGAGGCGATCGAGCTCCAGAACGCGACCGGCTACGGACTGACGGGCGGGCTGCACTCACTCGACGCCGACGAGATCGACCACTGGAGCGAGCGGGTCGAGGTCGGCAACGCCTACCTCAACCGGCACATCACGGGGGCGATCGTCCAGCGCCAGTCCTTCGGCGGGTGGAAGGGCTCGGTGGTGGGCCCGGGCGCGAAGCCGGGCGGGCCGAACTACGTGGCGCAGTTCGGGACGTGGACGGATCCGTCGGACCCGTCCTCGCTCGCGGCGGCGCCGCTCGGCCGGGCGGCCGCGGACCTGCTCGCGTCGGTCGCCTCGTCGATCCCGGCCGAGGACCTGGCGTGGCTGCGCGCGGCGGCCGGCTCGGATGCGGCGGCGTGGCGCGACGAGTTCGCCGTCGAGCACGACCCGACGGGGCTCGCCGCGGAGGCCAACGTCTTCCGCTACCGGCCGTTGCCCTCGGTGCGGGTGGTCGTCGGCGACGACGCGGCAGCGCGGGACGTGCTGCGGGTGCGGCTGGCGGGCGCGTGCGCCGGGGTGGACGTCGTGGAGGGTCCGGACGTCGAGCCGGGGCCGGGTGAGCGGCTGCGGGTGGTCGGGTCGGCGCCGGAGGCGCTACGTCGGGCGGCCGCCGAGGTCGGTGCCTCGCTGGTGGACGCCCCGGTGCTCGCCGACGGACGCCGTGAGCTGCTGTCGGTGCTGCGTGAGCAGGCGATCAGTGTGACCCGTCACCGGTTCGGACACGTGGAAGCGTGAGGCCGGTTGCCGCGTTGGACCGGGCATGGCGCAGATGACGATGTACACGACCGGTTGGTGCGGGTTCTGCCGACGGCTGAAGAGCCAGCTGGACCGCGAGGGCATCGGGTACGACGAGGTCGACATCGAGCGCACGCCGGACGCCGCCGAGATCGTCATGCGCGTCAACGGCGGGAACCGCACCGTGCCGACCGTCGTGTACCCCGACGGCTCCGCCGCGACCAACCCCAGCTTCGCCGACGTGAAGTCCACCCTGGCGAAGGCCGAGGCCGCGTCCGGGGCGTGATCCCCGTTCCGACCGGGTTCTGAGCGAGGGGCACCTTCGCTCGATCTAGCCGGCGAGGGGCGCCCCGCGCCGGTCGGACCCGCTCGCATCCCGTTCTGACCGAAGGGCCCCTCGCTCGATCTAGCTGAGCGAGGGGGCCCTTCGCTCGGTTCAGGCCGGGGCGCCCTCGCTGACCGGCTCCGGCGGCGCGGCCACCGCCGGCCGTACGCAGACCGGCACCAGCACCGCCGCGACCAGCGCGCCCACCCCGGCGACCGTGAACACCCGGTCCAGGCCGGATGCGAACGCCTGGTGCACCAGCGCCGTCGTCGCGTCCCCCGTCCCGACGACCTGCGTCGCGCGCCCGCCCGCGAGCGCGTTCGCCGTCGTCGTCGGGTCGGTCGTCCCGGCCCCGGACAGCACGCCCGCGACCTGACCCGCGAACACCGTCCCCAGCACCGCGAGCCCGACGGCGAGGCCGAGCTGGCGGAAGGTGTTCACCGCCGCGCTGCCCACCCCGGCGCGGTGCGGGGGCAGCACCGCGAGGGTGGCCGAGACGAGGACCGGGGTCGCGAGACCCACCCCGAGGCCGGCGACGACGAGCCCGGCGAACAGCGCCCACGGGCCCGACTGCGGGCCGACCAGCGTCATCAGCAGCACCCCGACGCCGATCAGCGCCAGTCCCCCCGCGATGGGCCGGGCCGGCGAGCCGCCGTGCAGGAACCGGCCGGCCGCCACCGAGACGACGAACGAGGCCACCGACAGTGGGATCACGACGAGGCCCGCGCGGATCGGCGAGAGCCCCAGCACCGACTGCAGCCAGAGCGAGACCAGCGCGAGGTGGGCGAACGCTCCGGCCTGCAGGACCGCCGCCGCGGCCATCAGCGCGGCGAACGACGGGTTCGCGAACAGCGTGAGGTCGAGCATCGGGGCGGCGCTGCGATGCTCGACGACGAGGAACGCCACCAGCGCGACGGCCGCGAGCACCAGGGCGACGACGGTGTCCGGCGCGCCCCAGCCCTGCTCGCCGGCGGCCACCAGCCCGTAGACCAGCGCGGCCGAGGCGACGGTGAACGTGGCTGCCCCGAGGACGTCGACGCGACCGGCACCGGCCGAGGCCGACTCGGACACGACGCCGAGCGTCAGCGCCACCGCGATCACCGCGACCGGCAGGTTGACGAGGAAGATCGCCCGCCAGCCCCACGTCTCGGTCAGCAGCCCGCCGAGCAGCGGGCCGGCGGCGGCGGCGAGGCCGTTGACCGCGCCCCAGACGCCGAAGGCCGTGCCGCGGTGCCGGCCGTGGTAGGTGGTCGCGATCAGCGCAGCCGTCGTCGCGAACATCGCCGCGCCGCCGGCGCCCTGCACGACGCGGGCCGCGACGAGCGCGCCCGCACTCGGGGCCAGGCCGCAGGCCAGCGACGCGGCCGCGAAGACCCCGAGCCCGACGAGGTAGAGGCGACGCCGGCCGAACCGGTCGGCGAGCGTGCCCGTGACCATGAGCAGCGCGGCCAGCGCGAGCGCGTAGCCGTCGATCACCCACTGCAGTCCGCCGAACGACGTGCCGAGCGACGCGGCGATCGGCGGCAGGGCGACGTTCACGATCGTGACGTCGACGAGCAGCATGAACGTGCCCAGGCAGACGGCCACCAGGGGCCACCACGGACGCATCGGTTTCTCCTCGGGGATTCCTCGATCTCGACGACGGGTGCCGCCGGTGTCACCATCGTCGACATCATGTGCGTCGAAGGACGCGTCACCGCCGGGAGTTCGGCGGTTATCGACATCGTGGAGTCCGGTCACCGTGGAATTCGACGACCTCGACCGTGGGCTGGTGCACGCCCTGCAGGTCGACGGGCGGGCGCCGTTCCGGCGGATCGCGGAGGTCCTGGGGGTCTCCGACCAGACGGTGGCCCGCCGCTACGCCCGGCTGCGGTCGGTGCAGGCGCTGCGGGTGATCGGGTTCAGCGATCCCGTGCTCGTCGGCGACGACCAGTGGATGATCCGGGCCCGCTGCGCGCCCGACGCCGCGCAGGAGATCGCCGACGCGCTGGCCCGACGTCCGGACACGTCGTGGATCAGCCTGAACTCGGGCGGCACCGAGATCGCGTGCTCGCTGCGCGCGAGCGACTCCGTCGCGGCCGGTGAGATGCTGCTCTCCCGGCTCCCCCGCACCCCGCGGGTGCTCGACGTGAGCGCGCACCAGGTGCTGCACGTGTTCTACGGCGGGGCGCACGAGCCGTTCACCAAGCTCGGGCCGCTCGACGAGGCGCAGGTGGCGCAGCTCGCCGAGCACCTCCCCGCGGCGGCGCCGGCGCCGCGGCTCGACGACGTCGACCGCCGCGTCCTGCGGCTGCTGCGCGCCGACGGGCGAGCCCCCGTCGAGGACCTGGCGCGGGAGTGCGGCATCTCGGCGTCGACGGTGCGGCGGCGGCTGCACGACCTGCGCGCCGGCGGGCTGCTCTACCTCGACGTGGACGTCTCCCCGGAGGCCCACGACCTGCCGCTGCGCACGATGCTCTACCTGTCGGTGCTCCCGTCCGACCTCGAGGCCGCCGGGCAGGCGCTCGCCGGCCACCCCGAGGTGCCGTTCGCGGCGGCGACGACGGGGCGCACGAACGTCTACGCGACGGTCGCGAGCCCGGACGCGGCCGCGTTCTACCGGTACCTCACGACGCGGGTGGCGGCACTGCCGGGCGTCCAGGGCGTGGAGACGGCGCCGGTCATCCGGACCGTCAAGGCGGCGGGCACGCACTATCCGGCGCGGAGCTGATCGCGGATGTCAGAGAAGTCGCGTCGCCGACACCGGGGCAAGGGGAGCACGCCGATAGGGCGACTTTCCTGACGTGCGGACCGGGCGCTCAGGCGGCCGCGGCCCAGGCCTCCAGCATCGCCCGCGCGATCGACACCCCGCCGGGCAGGATCAGGTCCCGGTCCACGCCCGCCTCGAACGCGGTGCCGCCGACCCCCTGCGCCCCGCGCGCACCCTCGCCCTCGCGGGTCATCCAGTCGCCGGCCGCCAGGGCCTCGCGCAGCTCGTCGCGGGTCACCCAGCGGGCGTTCTCGATCTCGCCCTCCTGCAGCTTCATCGTCTGCTCCGGGTCCGCGACGGCGGAGAAGCCGATCATCAGCGAGCGCGGGAACGGCCAGGGCTGCGACCCGAGGTAGGTGATCGTCGAGACCGCGACCCCGACCTCCTCGGCACACTCGCGCGCCACGCACGCCTCGAGCGACTCGCCGGCCTCCACGAAGCCCGCCAGCACGCTGTACCGGCCCTCGGGCCAGATCGGCTGGCGCGCGAGCAGCACGCGGTCGGCGCCGTCGTGCACCAGGCAGATCATCGAGGGGTCGGTGCGGGGATACTCCTCGTGGTCGTGCGCCTCGCACAGCTGCGCCCACCCCGCCTTGATCGAGCGCATCGGGGAGCCGTCGCGGCCGCAGAACCGGGACCGGTCGTGCCAGGACAGCAACGCGACCGCGGTGGTCAGCAGTCCGGCGGACCGGGCGTCCAGATCGCCCCCGGAGACCCGCAGGTCCCGCCAGAGCTCGACGGCGGAAAAGCCGGAGCCGGCGTCGTTCTGGAAGTGTTCGGGCAGCTCGTCGGGGTCGGGCACCCGGACGCCCCAGTACGGCATGCCGTCCTCGTCGCCGAGCAGCACCGCACCCTGGGGGACCGTGTCCCCGAAGTCGCCGGCCGGCGCGTCGACCAGCGACAGCGAGCCGTCGGACGCCTCCGAGACCGGCGTCCGGCCCCGGGGGTCGACGCGCACCACCCGCGACCGCGGCCACATCGCCGCCACGTGGTCGGGGTCGCCGCGCACCTGCTCGCGCCGGTCCACCGTCGAGCGGGACAGGCGGGGCAGGGTGTCCAGGTGGAACGCGGCGCGCAGGTCGGGGCCGGCTGTGCCGTTGGTCGAGCTCCGCTGCGCTTCGTCTCCGGCCGCGGAGGACCTCGAAGTGGTGGTCACGAAGTCGATGATTCCCCCGGAACCCGGATCCCGCCCAACGCGGTGAGCGAGGCCGCCGTCGTGGCGGCGTCGGTGACCACGACGCCGGTGAAGCGGGCGGGCGCGAGGAACTCCGTGGCCGCGGCGGCGGCCTCCTCGACGGTGACCGCCTCGAGGCGCGCCGGGTGCTCGCGCACCCACGCCGAGGACAGGCCGACCCCGGCGAGCCCCGCCAGGGTCGAGGCGAGCCCGGCCTGGGTGGTCATCGAGATCAGCAGCGAACCGATGGCGTACCGGCGGGCGGACTCCACCTCGGCGGCCGTCGGGGGCACGACCGCGACCCGGCCCAGCTCGTAGCGCATCTCGAGCAGCGCGGCCGCGGTGACCTCGGAGGCGCAGTCGGTCTCGACGAGCAGCGCCGCGCCGTACGGGTCGAACTCCAGCGACGACGACGCGTGGTAGGTGTAGCCCTTGTCCTCGCGCAGGTTCTCGACCAGGCGCGAGGAGAAGTAGCCGCCGAACGCGAGGTTCGCCAGCTGCAGCGCCGGATAGCGCCGGTCGGTCCGTGGCACCGCGGCCGCGGAGAGCCGCAGCTGTGACTGCACCGCGCCCGGGCGGTCGACCAGCAGCAGGTCGGAGCCGTGCAGCTCCGGCAGCGGCGGCAGCAGGGAGGCCTCACCGGGGGTGTCCCAGGCCGCGAGGGAGGCCGCCACCGCGGCGAGGGCGTCGTCGGGGTCGAGGTCGCCGACGAGCACGAGCACCGACCCGGAGGGCACCACCATCCGCCGGTGCATCGCGAGCAGGTCGTCGGTGCTCACCCGGACGACCTCGTCGACGTCGGGCATCTCGCGGGTGACCGGGTGGTCGCCGTAGCGGTGGCGCTGCAGGGCACGGCGGGCGATCACCGACGGCTGGGCGGACGCGACCTGGATGCGCTCGGCGAGCCGCTCGCGCTCGCGCTCGACCTCCTCCGCGGGGTAGGTGGCGGAGGTGAGGACGTCGGCGGCGACGTCGAGCAGGGTCGGCAGCCCCTCGGCGAGGGCGTGGCCGGCCAGGGCGAGGCGTTCGGGGTCGAGGGAGAACCCCAGCTCGCCGCCGACGGCCGCGAGGTCGTCGTCGAGCGAGACGCGGCTGCGCAGGGAGGTGCCGGACAGCGCGGTCGAGGCGAGGACCTCGGCGACGGCGGAGTGGCGCGGGTCGGAGCCCGAGAAGGGGATCCGCAGCCGGATCTCGACCATCGGCACGGCGGGCCGGCGCACCGCGATGACGCGCAGGCCGGTCGGCAGCACGGTGTCGATCTCGTCCGGCGCCGGGACCTCCGGCTGGGGGCGCAGCGGTGGCAGCGCCCGCGGCCCGGCCGGGGTCCGGCCGATCTCCTCGGCGGAGCGCCGCACGGCGGGGTCGGGGGCGGCAGTGGGGGCGCTCATGCGTCGGCTCCCGGGGTGAGGACGAGCAGGGCCCGGGCGTCGGGGCGCAGCGCGGCCGCCGCCGTCGCGACGGCCTCGGGGGTGACGGCGGCGATGGCGCCCGGGAGCTCGTCGGAGAGCTCGGCGCGCCCGTGGACCAGCTCGGCGGACCCGAGCGCGAGCATGCGGTTCATCAGCCGGTCGTGCTCGCGGTGCAGCATGGCCGACCAGCGGGCGGTGACCCGCGCCAGCTCCTCGGGCTCGGGTCCCTCGGCGGCCAGCAGGCCCAGCTCGTGGTCGACCGCGTCGACGACGCGGCGCGGCTCGACGCTGGCGGGGTGGACGGCCGTGATCGTGAAGGTGTCGGGGTCGCGGGCATCGAGCGGCGCGCCCATGAGCCCGGCGCCGGCGGAGAGGTCGGTGACCAGACCGTCCCCGTAGACCAGCCGCTGGGTCAGCCGCGCGGCCTCGCCGTCGGTGAGCAGGCTGGCCAGGACGGCATGGGCGAGGTAGCCGGGGAGGTCGGTGCCCGGGTCGGGCATCCGGTAGCCCAGGGCCAGTGCGGGCAGCGGGGCGTGCGCGTCGACGACCGAGGAGACCCGCTCGCCGTCGGGACCCGGCTCGGCGAACGACGGGCGGGTGGGCACCGCCCGCGACGGGATGTCGCCGAAGTGGCGCTCGACCAGCTCGGCGGCGTCGGGGACCTCGAAGTCGCCGACGACGGTGAGCACCGCGTTGCCCGGGGCGTAGTAGGCGTCGAAGAACGCCGCGGCGTCCTCGAGCGAGGAGCGCTCGAGGTCGGTGAAGTCGCCGTAGCCGTTGTGGGCGTTCGCGAACGTCGAGTAGAGCACCGGCGGGAGCAGGATCCAGGGGAACCCGCCGTAGGGCCGGTTGAGGACGTTGAGCCGGATCTCCTCCTTCACCACGTCGATCTGGTTGGCGAGGTTCTCCTGCGTCAGCTTCGGGGCGCGCAGCCGGTCGGCCTCGAGGAAGAGCCCCCGCTCGAGCGCCGCGGCGGGCAGGATCTCGAAGTAGTCGGTGTAGTCCTGGTGGGTCGACCCGTTGAAGAGCCCGCCCGAGCCCTGCACGTGGCGGAAGTGGGCGAGCTTCTCCAGGCTCTCCGAGCCCTGGAACATCAGGTGCTCGAAGAGGTGGGCGAACCCGGTGCGGCCTTCCGGCTCGCTGCGGAACCCGACGTCGACGTGGACCGCGACCCCGACGACGGGGTTCGAGCGGTCGGG
>JAVXWR010000267.1:0-2621 GCA_032230725.1 Actinomycetota bacterium | reverse complement strand
CGGGCTGCGCTCGGGCCAGACGTTCCTGGTGCACGGGGGCAGCGGCGGGATCGGGACGCACGCGATCCAGGTCGGGAAGGCTCTGGGTGCGACGGTGCTGGCGACGGCGGGCCACGAGGACCGGCTGCAGATCTGCCGGGACCTCGGTGCCGACCACGCGATCGACTACCACGGGGACTTCGTCGAGGAGGTGAAGGCGGCCACGGACGGGCAGGGCGCGGACCTGATCCTCGACCACATCGGGGCGCGCAACCTCGACGCCAACCTCGACGCGCTGGCCGCCGACGGCCGGGTCACCATCATTGGCCTCATGGGCGGCGCGAAGGGCGAGATCAATCTCGCGAAGCTCCTGACGCGCCGACTCTCGGTGGGCGCCACGTCGCTGCGGGCCCGGGAGGTCGGCGGGCCGCACGGCAAGGGCCCGATCGTCGCGGCCGTGCGGACCGACCTGTGGCCGCTGGTGGAGTCGGGCCGGGTGCGCCCGATCATCCACGAGCGCATCCCGGTCCAGGAGGCCTCGCGGGCGCACCAGCTGATGGACGACGGCGGGGTCGTCGGGAAGCTGCTGCTCGTGGTGCGCGACGAGGCGGACGTCTAGAGCGCGCGCAGCGCATCGACGAGGGCGTCCACGTCCGACCGCGTCGTGTAGTGCGCCAGCCCCACCTTGACCACGCCGCCGATCTCCGCGCCGCCGATCACCTCGAGCGCGCCCTGGTCCCCCGGGTCGATCAGCACGCAGACGCCCCGGTCCGCGACGCGCTCGGCGACCTCCTGCGCGGTGCGGCCGGCGACCAGGAACGCCACGGTCGGGATCCGGCGCGCCGGCCCGCCGAGCACCGTCACGCCCGGGAGGAAGCGCAGCTCCGAGAGGAGGTGGGTGGTGAGCTCGTCGTGGCAGGTGCGCAGCGACGACATCGAGGTGAGCACCCGGTCGCGGCGGGAGCCCGACGCGCGATCGTCGAGGTCGGCGAGGTGGTCCACGGACGCGACGAGCCCGGCGAGCAGCGCATACGGCGCGTCACCGATCTCGAGCCGCTCCGGGCCGCGTGCGGCGGCGTCGAAGGACACGGCCGGCAGCCGGTCGAGCAGCTCCGGGGTGCGGAACACCATCGCGCCGACGGCGGTCCCGCCCCACGCGGAGCCCGAGACGACCATGACGTCGGCGCCCATCGTCTCCATGTCCAGCGGGAGGTGGGGCGCGGCGGCGGTCGCGTCGACGACCATGAGCGGCTCGACGCCCGACGTCGGCGCCGGGAGGGCGTGCACCTTCCGCGCGATCGCCGCGATCTCGGTGCGGGTGCCGAGATGCCCGCAGGCCGCGGTCACGGTGACGACGCGGGTGCGCGGCCCGAGGAGGTCGTCGTACTGCCAGCTCGGCAGCTCGCAGGTCTCGATGTCGACCTCGGCGGTTCGCACCGTTCCACCCACCCGGCCTGCGGCCCGCACCCAGGGGGTGACGTTGGCGCGGTCGTCGAGCCGGGAGACGACGACCTCGTCGCCGAGCGCCCAGCCGGTGGAGAGGACGTCCGCCAGCCGCTCGAGCAGGGCGGGCGCCGACGCGCCGAGGACGACGCCCTTCGGCTCCGCGCCGACGAGGTCGGCCACTGCGCGCCGGGCAGCGTCGACGATGGCGCCGCCGCGCTGCGAGGCGGGGAACACCCCGCCCGGAGGCGACACCGGGGCGCGCAGCGCGGACGAGACGGCGGTCGCGACCGGCTCGGGGACCTGCATCCCGGAGGGGGCGTCGAGGTGGACCCAGCCGTCACCGAGCGCGGGGACCTGGCCCCGGACCCGAGCGACGTCCACCGTCATGCTCCGGTACGGTACGTCGGCTTCACGCCGTAACCGAGGCCGGTCCGAATCTGTACCGAACGGAGCAGGTCGGGATCCGCGAAGATGGCCCCATGAGCGAGCATCCCGAGGCCCCGGCCGGGGACCAGGTCATGATCGTCGGCCCCGACGGGACGCCCGTCGGCACCGTCCGCGTCGCCGGCGGCGAGCGCTCCCCGCGCGAGGAGGGCGACTCCGGCGAGACCTCGGAGGACCGGTCGGCGGACGTCGCGGAGCCGGCGAAGGTCATGCGGATCGGCACGATGATCAAGCAGCTCCTCGAGGAGGTCCGGGCCACCGAGCTCGACGACGCGAGCCGACGCCGGCTCAAGGAGATCCACGCGGCGTCACTGCGCGAGCTCGAGGAGGCCCTCTCCCCGGAGCTGCGGGAGGAGCTGGCCCGCGTCATCGCGCCGTTCGACGCGGACCGCACGCCCTCCGACGGCGAGCTGCGCATCGCCCAGGCGCAGCTCGTGGGCTGGCTGGAGGGCCTCTTCCATGGCATCCAGACCGCCCTGGTCGCCCAGCAGATGGCCGCCCGGATGCAGCTCGAGCAGATGCGCCGGGGCCTGCCGGCGGGCTCGAGCGGGCGCTCGGAGCGCGGTGGCGGCGAGGGCGCGGGCGGGGGGACGACCGGCCAGTACCTGTAACCGGCCCGAGTACGCTCACCCGCCGTGGCCGTCCCAGCACTCGCGCGACGTGGCGCCGACGATCCGTCGGAGCCCCAGGACGCGGCGGCCGACCTGCACACCCCGTCGCCGCGTTCGTGGCGCCGGGCGTTCGAGGACATC
>JAVXWR010000221.1:0-3417 GCA_032230725.1 Actinomycetota bacterium | reverse complement strand
CCGTAGTCCATGAGCTTGCAGACCGGCGGCCGAGCCTGGGCCGCGACCTCCACGAGGTCGAGGTCGGCCTCACGGGCCAGCCGCAGGGCGTCCTCGATGCGCACGATCCCCACCTGCTCGCCGTTCGGACCGACCAGGCGGACCTCGGGCACGCGGATGCGCTCGTTGATGCGCGTCTCTACGGTGATGAGTTCTCCTCGGGTTCGACAGTGTTTCCGGTCGCAACCCGGCCAGAGGAGTTCGTGTTCCCGACGACGTCGGGCCCCGCGCCGTCGTGCTCGTGGCGGGGGCCCTGTCTCGTACCGATCCGGCGGCGACGCCGGGACGGGTCCCGACGACGAGCCGTCGTCACCGACCCACGCGGGCCGGCTGACCGGAACCCGGCCACCTGAGGCGGCAGACCGGGTGGGAGGCGGGGCTCCACTTGCCGCTCGACGGGCACAGCATCACCCGGCGAGCTGGTCGCTCACCGGAACCCTACCACTCAGCCCGCCTTGGCCCGGGAGCGCTTGGCGGGCGCCTGCTCCGGGGTGACCAGGCCGGCGAGGAACTGCCCGGTGTAGCTCCCCGGCGCGGCCGCGATCTGTTCCGGGGTGCCCTCGGCCACGATGGTGCCGCCACCGTTGCCGCCCTCGGGCCCCATGTCCACGACCCAGTCCGAGACCTTGATGACGTCGAGGTTGTGCTCGATGACGAGCACGGTGTTCCCCTTGTCGACCAGTCCGTTGATCACGCCGAGGAGCTTGCGGATGTCCTCGAAGTGCAGGCCCGTCGTCGGCTCGTCGAGGATGTAGATCGTCCGGCCCATCGAGCGCTTCTGCAGCTCCGAGGCCAGCTTGACGCGCTGGGCCTCGCCACCGGAGAGCGTCGGGGCGGGCTGGCCGAGGCGCACGTAGCCCAGGCCGACCTCGGTGAGGGTCTTCAGGTGGCGGTGGATCGCGGTGATCGGCTCGAAGAACTCCGCGGCCTCCTCGATCGGCATGTCGAGGACCTCGGCCACCGTCTTGCCCTTGTAGTGCACCTCGAGGGTCTCGCGGTTGTACCGGGCCCCCTTGCACACCTCGCAGGGGACGTAGACGTCCGGCAGGAAGTTCATCTCGATCTTGATCGTCCCGTCGCCGGCGCACGCCTCGCAGCGCCCGCCCTTGACGTTGAACGAGAACCGGCCGGGCCCGTAGCCGCGGACCTTCGCCTCGTTCGTCGAGGCGAAGAGCTTGCGCATGTGGTCCCACACGCCGGTGTACGTGGCGGGGTTGGACCGAGGCGTCCGCCCGATCGGCGACTGGTCGACCCGCACGAGCTTGTCGAGGTGCTCCAGCCCGGTGACCCGGGTGTGGCGGCCCGGCACCTGGCGCGCGCCGTTGAGCTTGTTCGCCAGCACCGTCGCGAGGATGTCGTTGACCAGCGTGGACTTGCCGGACCCCGACACGCCGGTGATCGACACCAGGCAGCCGAGCGGGAACGAGACGTCCACGTCGTGCAGGTTGTGCTCCCGGGCCCCGACCACGCTGACCTGGCGCTTGCGGTCGCGCGGCCTGCGGATGTCGGGCACCGGGATCGCGCGGCGGCCCGAGAGGTAGTCCCCGGTCATCGACTCGGCGTTCGCCTCGAGCTCGGCGACCGATCCGGAGTGGACCACCCGGCCGCCGTGCTCCCCCGCGCCCGGGCCGATGTCGACCACCCAGTCCGACGCCCGCACCGTGTCCTCGTCGTGCTCGACGACGATCAGGGTGTTGCCGAGGTCGCGCAGCCGGGTGAGCGTGTCGATCAGCCGTCGGTTGTCGCGCTGGTGCAGGCCGATCGAGGGCTCGTCGAGCACGTAGAGCACCCCGACGAGTCCGGACCCGATCTGTGTCGCGAGCCGGATGCGCTGGGCCTCGCCGCCCGACAGCGTGCCGGCCGCGCGCGAGAGCGAGAGATAGTCGAGCCCGACGTCGAGCAGGAAGCCGAGGCGCGCCTGGACCTCCTTGAGCACCGCCCCGGCGATCACCTGCTCCCGGGACCCGAGCACGAGGCCCCTCAGGAACTCCGCACAGTCGGCCACCGAGAGCGCGCAGACCTCGGCGATCGAGGCGTCGCCCCGGGTCTCGTGGCGCAGGGTCACGGCGAGGATCTCGGGCTTGAGCCGGGTGCCGGAGCAGACCGGGCACGGCACCTCGCGCATGTAGCCCTCGTAGCGCTCGCGGGCGCTGTCGGACTCCGCCTGGTCGAGCCGGCGCTCCAGGAAGGGCACCACGCCCTCGAAGGCCGCGTAGTACGAGCGCTCGCGGCCGTAGCGGTTGCGGTAGCGCACGTGGACCTGGTCGTTCGAGCCGTAGAGCACGGCCTTCTTGACCGACGCCGGGAGCTTGCGCCAGGCGGTGTCCATGCGGAACCCGACGGACTCCGAGAGCGCCGTCAGCAGCCGGGTGAAGTACTCGGCCGTCTGCCCCATGTTCCACGGCGCGATCGCCCCCTCGCCGAGGGAGAGCTCGTCGTCGGGCACCAGGAGCTCCGGGTCGACCTCCATCTTCGTGCCGAGGCCGGTGCACGACGGGCAGGCGCCGTAGGGCGAGTTGAACGAGAAGGCACGGGGCTCGAGGTCGTCCACCGCGAGCTGGTGGCCGTTCGGGCAGGCCATCTTCTCGGAGAAGCGGCGCTCGCGGTCTGGGTCGTTCTCGTCGAGATCCACGAAGTCGAGCACGAGGACACCCTCGGCCAGCCGCAGCGCGGTCTCCACCGAGTCGGTGAGGCGCTGCTTCGCGCTCGCCTTGACCGAGAGGCGGTCCACGACCACCGCGATGTCGTGCTTCTCCTGCTTCTTGAGCGTGGGCGGCTCGGCGAGCGGATACACCGTGCCGTCGACCAGGACGCGGGAGTAGCCCTGCCCCTGGAGCTGGGAGAACAGGTCGACGTACTCGCCCTTGCGACCGCGGATGACCGGCGCGAGGACCTGGAACCGGCGGCCGGACTCCATCTCCAGCACCTGGTCGACGATCTGCTGCGGGGTCTGCTTCGAGATGATCTCGCCGCAGGTCGGGCAGTGCGGGGTGCCGGCGCGGGCGTAGAGCAGCCGCAGGTAGTCGTAGACCTCGGTGATGGTCCCGACGGTGGAGCGCGGGTTGCGGCTCGTGGACTTCTGGTCGATCGACACCGCGGGCGAGAGGCCCTCGATGAAGTCGACGTCGGGCTTGTCCATCTGCCCGAGGAACTGGCGCGCGTACGCCGAGAGCGACTCGACGTACCGGCGCTGGCCTTCGGCGAAGATGGTGTCGAACGCCAGGCTCGACTTGCCCGAGCCGGACAGTCCGGTGAAGACGACGAGGCTGTCGCGCGGCAGGTCGATGTCGACGCCCGTGAGGTTGTGCTCACGGGCGCCCTTGACGACGAGGCGGTCGGCCACGGGATGAGCCTCCTGGGGCGGGCACGGGTGCGGGC
>JAVXWR010000194.1:0-2809 GCA_032230725.1 Actinomycetota bacterium | reverse complement strand
TCGGCGCCCGCGCCCGCCAGTGCCCCGCGCCCGACGTCGGGCTCTTCGACGGCGAACACGAGGCGGGTGTCGTCCCCGGTGACCGCGGCGACGAGTCCCTGCCCGGCGAGCAGGGACTCGGTGGCGTCGAGGTCGACGCGGACCCCGTAGGGCTTGACGAAGCGGGAGCGGCGCCCGGTGACCTGGAGGACGCCGTCGGGGCGCATCAGGCCCAGGTCCCCGGTGCGCAGATCGGTGACGGTGCGCCCGAGGGCGAGATCGGCGGGGGAGTGGGCGTAGCCGAGCATGACGTTCGGGCCGGTGTAGACGATCTCACCGACCCCGGCCTCGTCGGGGTCGTCGATGCACAGGTGTCCGCCGGGGACGGCGATCCCACTGGCTTCCGGGCTGGTCGTGGCGAGCTCGGGGGGCAGGTAGGCCATGCGCGCGGTGGCCTCGGTCGCGCCGTACATCACCACGAACCGCCACCCCCGCGCGGCGCCGAGCTCGGCCCAGCGGCGGACCTGGGCGGGGTCGAGCCGGCCGCCGGCCTGGGTGACGTAGCGCAGGTGCGGCAGCTCCATCGCCTCGAAGCCGACCCGGTGGAGCAGCGCGAACGTGTGCGGGACCCCGTGCAGGCTGGTCGCCCGGTGCTCCCGGACCTCCGCCCAGAACCCGGTGTCGGTGACCGAGGCGTCGGTGAGCAGCAGCGCGGCCCCGGCGAGCAGGTTCGAGTGCACGATCGAGAGGCCGTAGCAGTAGTGCAGCGGCAGGGTCGTGACCGCGCGGTCGGTGGGCCGGATGTCGAGGCAGTCCGCGATCGCGGCCGCATTGGCCTCCAACGACGCCCGCGACAGCCGGACCAGGCGCGGTGAGCCGGTCGAGCCCGACGTCGCCATCAGCAGCGCGAGGTCGTCGTGCAGGGCGTGGCGGCTCTCGGGGCGGGCCTGGAGGGCCGTGGCGTCGGCCCCCAGGACGATGTCGGGATCCCAGTGGCGGCGCAGCGAGGCGACGGTGGCCGGATCGTTCGCCGGGGCGAGCAGCACCACGTGGCCCGCCCGCAGCGCACCCAGGTACCCGACCAGCGACGGGACCGTCGCCGAGGCGTTGACCAGGACCAGCCGTCGGGGCCCGGCGAGGGCGTCCGCGGCGTCGTCGACACGGTCGGCCAGCTCGGCGTAGCTCAGCGACCCGGAGCCGCTGATCAGGGCGGCCCGGTCGCCGTGGTGGCGCAGCCCCGAGACGAACGCCGGGGCGGGACGGGTCGGGGCTGCGGTCGTCATCGCGTGGTCGATCCGTCCTCGACGGCGGCGCGGTCGATCACGGCGGTGTCCGCGTCGAGGGAGCTGGGCCGGTCGACCTTCGAGATCGCGAAGTACGCGATGATGCCGACGATGATCACCGTCAGGACGATGGCGGTCCGGTCCATGCCCAGCGCCAGCCCGCCGCGTCCGGGAGGACCGCCGAACCAGTCCGCGAACGACGCACCGAAGGGGCGGGTGAGGATGTAGGACAGCCAGAAGCAGGCGATGGCGTTCGCCCCGAACCAGCAGTAGGCGATCGCGGGCAGCACGAACAGGACCGCGAAGATGATGCCCGACGGCAGGTAGCCCAGGTGCAGCGTCGAGGCGGTCCAGTCCCCGGCGGCCGTGCCGAGCGCGAAGGTCAGCAGCACGGCGGCCCAGTAGAAGACCTCCCGCCGCCGCGTGGTGATCGAGTGGATCGACAACGTCCCCTCGACGCGGTACCAGAGCGCGAACGTCAGGCCCACGAGCACCAGCAGCACCGACGTCGAGACGGTGTAGGGCACCCCGAAGTCGTTGTGGACCAGGTCGGCGACGGTGGTGCCGAAGACGCTCACCATGACGATCGCGAACCAGTAGGCCCACGCGCCGTAGGAGCGCCGGGCGAACTGGATGACCATCGAGGCCACGAACAGCACGCCGGTGATCGCCACCGCGACGGTCTGGTCGAAGGCGATGTCCAGGGCGTCCCAGGTCGTCTCGCCCATCCCGGTCGTGAGCAGCTTCGCCACCCAGAACATCAGCGTGATCTCGGGGACCTTGCTGAGCAGGGTCGAGACCTGCGCTCGCGAGGGCGTGGTTGCGCGCGGGGACATCGCTGGGGCTCTCCAGGGGTTCGTCCACGGCCCGGCCGGTCGACCGGGCCCTGGAGAACAGTGATCGCCGCGGGTGAGGCCCCGTTCCAGCTCAGGTCGGAACTCGGTAAGAACCCCGCGGCGCCAGACGCCCCTGTCCTGCTCGTCCCGATTCAGCGGCCGAGGCCGCAGAGCCCGCTGCCGATCGGGACGTCGCCGCAGCGCGGGGTGACGGGCGCCCCATCGCCCCACAGCTCCGGTTCCGCGCGATTCGAGAATCTGCCTGTGCTTCAGTCGAGCTCTTTCGATGGGAGCAGCATCCGCCCGGGCAGAGGTCGCGTCGTCGCGCCGGACGGAGTGTGGACGCACGGTGCGCTCGAACTGTCCGCGGCGGCCCGGCGGGGCCGCCGCGGACTCTCGCCCTAAGCGGGAGCGCCGGCGGCGAGCGCCTTGACGTCCGAGGTCGTCAGCGGTGTGCCGCCGATGCCCCAGTCGCCACTGCGGACCTCCTCCACGACGACCCAGGTGACCGAGCGCATGTTCTCGCCCTCGATCAGCACCATGGTGTCGGTCAGGCGCTCGACGATCTCGCGCTTCTGATCGGGAGTGAACACGTTCTCGATGAGTTTGACGTTGATGAGCGGCATGGCGTCCTCCTGATGGTTTCGGGCGGGTTCTGGACGAAGCGTGGGGGCGCGCCGAATCAGTTGCAATGCAGGTTGGTGCAGGACT
>JAVXWR010000184.1:0-5384 GCA_032230725.1 Actinomycetota bacterium | reverse complement strand
GGTGTTCGCCGGGACCGTCCCCGGACCGCTCCCGCACTACCGGCTCGCGCTGCGGCGGACCGACGAGTCCGGCGGCGACACACACGGCGACGCGGTCGAGACGATCGTCGACGACCCGTACCGCTTCTCCCCCGTGCTCGGCCCGGTCGACCTGCACCTGATCGGCGAGGGCCGCCACGAACGGCTCTGGGACGCCCTCGGCGCCCACTTCCGGCGCTGGCCGACGCCCTCCGGGCCGGTCGAGGGCACGTCGTTCACGGTGTGGGCGCCGAACGCCCGCGGCGTGCGCGTCGTGGGCGACTGGGCGCCCGAGCGCGGCAGCTGGGACGGCGTCGCGACCCCGATGCGGGCGCTCGGCTCCGGCGTCTGGGAGATCTTCCTGCCCGGGGTCGGCGTCGGGACCCGCTACGGCTTCCGCATCCTGACCGCCGACGGGCACTGGCTGGACAAGGCCGACCCCATGGCGTTCGCCGCGGACCTCCCGCCGACGCCCGCCTCGGTGGTCACCGCGTCCACCTACGAGTGGGACGACGCCTCCTGGCTCGCGCAGCGGGCGCGCTCGGTCCCGCACGCGGAGCCGATGAGCGTCTACGAGCTGCACCTCGGCTCGTGGCGCCAGGGCCTCGGGTACCGGGCGCTGGCCGACGAGCTCGTGGTCTACCTGACCGCGCAGGGCTTCACCCACGTCGAGCTGCTGCCCGTGGCGGAGCACCCCTTCGGCGGTTCCTGGGGCTACCAGGTCAGCTCCTACTACGCCCCGACCTCGCGGTTCGGCACCCCGGACGACTTCCGCTACTTCGTCGACACCCTGCACCAGGCGGGGATCGGCGTGATCGTCGACTGGGTGCCCGCACACTTCCCCCGCGACGACTGGGCGCTCGCCCGCTTCGACGGCACCCCCTGCTACGAGCACGGCGACCCGCGACGCGGCGAGCAGCTCGACTGGGGCACGCTCGTGTTCGACTTCGGGCGCTCCCAGGTGCGGAACTTCCTCGTCGCGAACGCCCTGTACTGGCTCGAGGAGTTCCACGTCGACGGGCTGCGGGTCGACGCCGTCGCCTCGATGCTCTACCTGGACTACTCCCGCTCCGACGGCGGCTGGGTGCCCAACAAGTACGGCGGGCGCGAGAACCTCGAGGCGGTGTCGTTCCTCCAGGAGGTCAACGCCACCGTCTACAAGAACCACCCCGGGGTCGTGACCATCGCCGAGGAGTCCACGGCGTGGCCCGGCGTCACCCGGCCCACCCATCTCGGCGGCCTCGGGTTCGGCATGAAGTGGAACATGGGGTGGATGCACGACACCCTCGACTACGTCATGCGCGACCCGGTGCACCGGGGGTACCACCACAACCAGATGACGTTCTCGCTGACCTACGCGTGGTCGGAGAACTACGTGCTGCCCTTCAGCCACGACGAGGTGGTGCACGGCAAGGGCTCGTTGTGGACGCGCATGCCCGACATGGGGCGCGGTGACGCCGGCAAGGCGGCCGGGCTGCGGGCCCTGCTGGCCTACATGTGGGCCCACCCCGGCAAGCAGCTGATCTTCATGGGTCAGGAGTTCGGCCAGGTCCGCGAGTGGTCCGAGGAGCGCTCGTTGGACTGGGAGCTCCTCGACGACCCGCACCACGCCGGCGTCTCCCGGCTCGTCGCCGACCTCAACGCGGTCTACCGGGACCACCCCGCGCTGTGGGCGGCCGACACCGACCCGGCCGGCTTCTCCTGGATCGACGCGAACGACGCGACCGGCAACGTCTTCTCGTTCGTCCGCCAGGGTCCGCGCGGCACGCCCGAGCTGGTGTGCGTCGCGAACTTCTCCGGCCTCGCGCACGACCGCTACCGGGTGGGGCTGCCCCGCGCCGGCCGCTGGCGCGAGATCCTCAACACCGACGCGGACGTCTACGGCGGCGACGGCGCCGGCAACTACGGGTCGGTGTTCGCCGCCTCGGTGTCGACGCACGGGCGGCCGGCGTCGGCGGAGATGACGCTGCCGGCGTCGGGTGTGCTCTGGCTGGCGCACGAGGGCGGCTGACCCTCGACGTCGGAAAAGTCCCCCTGTCGGCGTGCTCCCCTTCCATCACACCGCATGCCCGAAAAGCGGCGTTCACGCGGCCCGCTGATCCGCTCGTTCGGCCACCACTCCCGGCGCCGCTGCACCACACTGGAGAGGTGCGCGCGAGGGCGGGGTCGGTACTGCTGACGGTGGTCTGCGCCGTCGTGGCGCTGCTCCTCGCCGGGTGCGCCGCGTCGGTCGACGGGCAGGCGTTCGCGTCCTCGGCCGTCACCGCGGGGATCGACCCGAACTTCGTCCAGGGCAACGACGGCGGGGATGACGACCGGCTGGCCGCCGCGGTGCTGCGCGACCTCGAGACCTGGTGGGGCGGGCAGTTCCCGGCGCTCGCGGGCGGGGCACGGTTCACGCCGCTGAAGGGCTACTTCTCGGTCGACTCCTCGCGCGACGGGCCGGGGCCGCCGTGCACCCAGAGCGCGTCCGAGGTCGAGGGCAACGCGTTCTACTGCCCGCGGGCGGACATCATCGCCTACGACCGGGCGTCCCTGCTGCCCGTGCTGCGGCAGAAGTTCGGGGACTCCGCGGTCGCCGTCGTGCTCGCGCACGAGTTCGGCCACTCCGTCCAGCAGCGGCTCGAGGAGTCGTCGCGCAGCGCGCCGGGCCTGGGCTCCGGCGCACCGACGATCCTGTCCGAGGGCCAGGCCGACTGCTACGCGGGCACCTTCCTGCGGGCGGTGCACGACGGCCAGACACCCGACCTGCGGACCGGCGAGAAGGGCATCGACGCCGCGATGAGTGCGCTGATCACCTTCCGGGACCCGGTCGGCACCGACGCCGCCGACGACCGCGCGCACGGCAACGCCTTCGACCGCGTCTCCTCCTTCCAGGACGGGTTCGACGGCGGACCCTCGGCCTGCGCGGGCATGACGCTGCAGAACCGCTCCTTCACCCAGCAGTCGTTCGCGACCCTCTCCGACGCCCAGAGCGGCGGGAACCTCCCGCTGCCCGACCTGGTGCGCGCCATGGGCAGCGACCTCGACCGCTACTTCGGCGGCCTCGTCCGCCAGCGCGGCGGCACGTGGACCGCACCCGCGATCCGCGAGGGCGGGGCGGGCTGCGGCCGGGACGCGGTGGACCTCTGCACCGGCAGCGGGCCGCCGACGCTCGCCGTGGACGACCGAGGGCTCGCGCGCATCCACGACGGCATCGGTGACTACGCGAGCGGCACCGTCATCGCCTCCCGGTACGCGCTGGCGGCGATGGCCGCGCTCGGCCGCCCGACGACGGGTCCGAAGGCCGGGACGACGGCGCTGTGCCTCGCCGGGGCCTACACCGGCGACGTCGGGGGCGCCGGGAGCGACTTCAGCCTCTCCCCCGGGGACCTCGACGAAGCGGTGGGTCTGCTCGAGAGCGATGACTCCGCGGCACGCGGCACCGACGGCGCCACCGCCGCCGGCGGTGCCTACGCGCGGATCGAGGACTTCCGCGGCGGCGTCACCGGCAGCGCTCAGCGCTGCCTCGGCTCCTGACCCGGGACCACTCAGTACAGCGCCCGGAGCAGGGCGCGCCGCGCGCTGGTCACCCGCGGGTCGTCGGCCGCGAACAGCTCGAACAGCCCGACGAGGTGCTCGCGGACGGCGTCCCGGTCCTCGCCCGCCGTCCGCTGCACGGCCGTGACGAGCCGGTCGAACGCGGCCTCCACCCGGCCCGCGGCGAGCTCGGCGTCGGCGGCCGCCTTCTGGGCCTCGACGTCGTCGGGCGCGGCGTCGGCCCGCGTCACCGCCGCGGGGTCGGCCTGCTCCGCCCGCGCCATGAAGCGGACCTGCGCCAGGGCGGCCTGGGCCTCCGTGTTGGCCGGCTCCACGGCGAGGATCTGCTCGTAGGCGGCGATCGCGGCGTCGTAGTCGCCCTGCTCGAGGGCGTCCTCGGCGGCGGTGAAGCGCGGGTCCTCCGGCTCGGGCTCGGGCTCCGCCGGCCCGCCGCCCTGCGCGACGCGGGCCTCCGCCTCGGCGATGCCCGGCATCCGGTCGCGCAATGCGTCGAGGATCTGCCCGATCCAGCCCCGCAGCTCGCTCTCGGGCTGCACCCCGGAGAAGGAGGTGACCGGCTGCTGCGCGACCACCACGTACACCGTCGGGATGGACTGGACCTGGAACATCTGGGCGATGCGCGGGTTCGCGTCGACGTCGACCTTCGCGAGGATCCACGCCCCACCGGCCTCGTTCGCGAGCTTCTCCAGTGTCGGCGAGAGCTGCTTGCAGGGCTGGCACCACTCGGCCCAGAGGTCGACGACGACGGGCACCGTCATCGACCGCTCGAGGACCTCGGTCTGGAAACCGTCCTCGGTGACGTCGACGACGAACGCCCCGGCGGGCGGCGGTGCTCCCTCGACGACGGGTCCGTCGTCACCCCCCGCGGGGGCCTGCGGGGCGGCGCCGGCGGGGCCACCGGGCGCGGCAGGGCCGCGCTGTTCCGCACGGGCCTTGAGGCCGGACAGGTCGACGGCGCCGGCCATGGCCGAGGATATCGCGGCCGCCTGCGCGGCCTGCTGGCGAGGATCGGGACGTGCCACGTCGTCAATCCTGCCAGTCGGCGCGGGAGCGCGGAGCCCGACTCCACCGGGGCGAGGAGCTCGCGGGGTTCCGGGCGACGACCGTAGGCAGTTGATCATGCCGACGGCACCGGAACGTGTGGTGCCCTCGACATGATCAACTGCCTACGCGGCCAAGCCCAAGGAATCCTTTCCGGCCTCAGGCCCCGTCGCCGGCCAGGTGCTCCTCCACCCGCGCCACCTTGGCCGCGATCTGCCCCGTCCAGCCGGGCCGGATGTCCGCCTTGAGGACGAGGGACACACGCGAGCCGTAGCGTCCGACGGCCTCGGTCGCCCGCTTCACCACGTCCATCACGTCGTCCCACTCGCCCTCGATCGAGGTGAACATCGACGAGGTCTCGTGGGGCAGCCCGGACTCCCGGACCACCCGGACCGCGGCGGCGACCGCCTCGCTCACCGAGTCGGTCGCCGGTGCGGCGCCGTCCGGCGCGGGGCCCGAGGGCGCGACGCTGAAGGCGACGATCACGGTGCTCCCACCCCGGACGGCTGCGTGTGCGTCATCGCCCCAGCGTGCCAGGCGCCCGCTACCTGCTTCCGGGGCTTGCTAGATTCCGCGCCTGATGGCCACGTCCGATCCCCTGCCGTTCGACCCGATCGCGCGGGCCGCGCAGATCTGGACGGCCAAGATCGGTCCGTCGGCCCCCATGGCCGCGGTGACCAGCGTGTTCCGGGTCCAGCAGATCCTCCAGCAGGCCGTGGACACCGCGCTGCGCCGCCACGAGCTCACCTTCGCCCGCTACGAGGCGCTCGTGCTGCTGCGCTTCT
>JAVXWR010000165.1:0-4779 GCA_032230725.1 Actinomycetota bacterium | reverse complement strand
TGGTCCCCAGACCGGGGACGGTGGCGCTGTGTCAAATACGCGCCTGGTTCTCCACCTGGATCGCGCCGAGCGCCATGAACAGCTTCTTGATGAGGTAGTTCTCCTCGTTGTCCAGCGTCGCGCCGCCGAGGCTCGAGAAGCCCAGCGTGCGCCGCAGGACGCGGCCCTCGTCGTCGGTGTCCTGCCAGCCCCGGCGGCGGGCGTCGATCACGCGGTCGGCGATCATGTCGGTCGCCGTGTCGAGGTCGAGGTCCTCCCACTCGGTGCCGTACGGACGCCGGTAGCGCACCGTCGTCACCCGGCTCGGGGAGGTCACGAGCGAGGTCGACGCGGAGCCCTTGGGGCAGAGCCGGCCGCGGGAGATGGGGGAGTCGGGGTCGCCCTCGATCTGGGTGACGCGCCCGTCGCGCACGTAGACGTTCTGGCCGCAGCCCACCGCGCAGTACGGGCAGACCGACTTCACCACCTCGTCGGCGGTGTCGGTACGCGGCGTGATGGCCAGCGTCCGGGGGCTCTCGACGGCGGTGCCGCGGCCGAGCGGATCGGCGCCGGTCGCCTGCCGGAACAGCGGCCATTCCCCGAGCCAGGTGCGGACACCCATCGGCGGAACCTCCCAAGGTCGGTGCTGGCCGGCTGCGGTGGCCCGGCGCCGAGTGTGGACCGGGAGCTGTGGCGGAGGCGGACGGGAATCGAACCCGCCTGGCCGAGATACCCGGCCACGTCGGTGTTGAAGACCGCGGGGCCCACCAGGAACCCTGACGCCTCCGGGTCGCAGAGTAGGTCACCCCTCCGACAGCCTGCAGCGTGGACGACCGCCGGTCCCCGGGTCGCCACACGATCGTCACGAGGCCACCATGACTGCGATGTGGACCGGTCCCGCCCCCACCTCGTCGTTCGCCCCGGGCCCGGAGGGTTCCGGTGCCTGAGACACCGCCGGGACCGGTGGTGATCGGCGTCGACGTCGGCACCACGGCGACCAAGGCCGTCGCCTTCGCCGCGGGGTCGACGACGGCGTACGGCTCCGGCGAGGCCGGCTACGCCCTGTCCGAGCCGGAGCCCGGCGCCGCGGTGCAGGACCCCGAGGCGGTGTGGGTCGGCGTCGGCGACGCGGTCCGCGAGGCCGTCGCCGCGCTGCCACCGGGCACCGAGGTGGCCGCGCTGGCGTTCAGCGCCGCCATGCACGGGTTGCTGGCCCTCGACGACCGCGGTGACCCGCTCGGGCCCCTGATCACCTGGGCCGACACCCGCGCGAGCGCGGTCGCGGCCGAGCTGCGCAAGGCTCCCGGCGGCCTCGCCCTGCACCGACGCACCGGGACCCCGCTGCACCCGATGAGCCCGCTGGTCGAGCTGGCCTGGCTCGCCCGCGAGCGCCCGAGCCTGCTCGCGGCCGCAGCCACCTGGGGTGGCATCAAGGAATTCGTGCTGGCCCGCGCGACGGGCGCCCGCGTCACCGACACGTCGTGCGCCTCGGGCACCGGGCTGCTCGACCTCTCCTCCGGGACCTGGGACGTCGAGGCCCTCGAGCTCGCCAGGGTCGGCGCCGGGCACCTCGGCTCCCTGGTGGCCCCCACCGACGTCGTGGGCCGGCTGCGCTCCGGCGACTGGGACGTCCCCGCCGGCACCCCGGTCGTCGCCGGGGGCGGGGACGGGCCGCTGGCGAACCTCGGGGTCGGCGCCGTGCGTCCCGGGGTCGCCGCCTGCTCGATCGGCACCAGCGGCGCGCTGCGCGTCACCGTCGACCGGCCCGAGGTCGACCCCCGCGGCCGGGTGTTCTGCTACGGCCTCACGGAGGACCGCTGGGTGGTCGGCGGCGCGGTCACCAACGGCGGGGTGGTGCTGGACTGGGCCCGCGAGACGCTCGACGGCGACGTCGAGGACCTGCTCGGCGCGGCCGCCGCGGTGCCGGCCGGAGCGGAGGGCCTCCTGGCCCTGCCGCACCTGCTGCCCGAACGCGCGCCGCACTGGGACGCGCGCGGGGTCGGGGCCCTCGTCGGGCTGCACCGGACGCACGGCGCGGGGCACGTGGTGCGGGCCCTGCTCGAGGGGGTGTGCCTGCAGCTGCGGCTGGTCCTCGACTCGATGCGCGAGGCGGGCCTCGTCGTCGACGAGGTGCGTGCCACCGGGGGCTTCGCCCGCAGCGCCTTCTGGCGGCAGGTGCTGACCGACGCCCTGGACATGCCGGTCGGCTTCCCGGCCGTGGACCAGGGCTCGGCGTACGGGGCCGCTCTGCTGGGGCAGCAGGGCATCGGGCTCCTGCCGCCCGGGCCCGACGCCCTCGCCGACGCCGCGGCCGACGTCGCCCTCGACGAGGTGCTCACCCCGACCGAGGCCGCGGCCGTCTACGGCGCCCGGCTCCCGCTGCTGGACCGGGTGCACGACGCCCTCGCCGACGTCGCCGACGAGCTCCGGTCCTGACGGTGCGCGGCCGCCGGCCCGGGCGTCAGGTCGCCGGCGCGGTCTCCCCGGCGGGCACGGTCTCCGCGTCGTCGGCCGCGTCCGCGACCTCCTCGAGCTCCACCAGCGCCTCCTCGAGGAAGGTCAGCAGCCGCTGCAGGCGCGGGACACTGCGCCGACAGCCGGTCAGGCCGAACTCGAGGTGGTCGGCGTAGGACATCGCGGTGATGTTGAGGGCCTGCCCGTCCAGCGGCACCGAGAGCGGGTAGATGCCGCCCAGGCGGGCGCCCTCCCAGTACAGCGGGTCCTTCGGGCCGGGGACGTTCGAGATGATCAGGTTGAAGCCCTGGTGCAGCGCCGACGACCCGGGCACCACACCCAGCCCGATCGGCGCGGCGACTGCCATCGACAGGGCCGCGGTCACCATGGGGTCGCGGTCCACGAGGTTGTCCTTGGCGGCACGCCCGGAGGCCTGGATGCGCCGCAGCCGCTCGGCGGGGTCGGGCTCCTCGGTGGCGAGCCCGACGAGGATCGCGCCGAGCTGGTTGCCGCCGCCCTGCTCCCCCTTCCCGAGCGCGACCGGGAGGGCGGCGACGAGCTGGGAGTCGGGCAGCCCGTCGTTGTCGAGCAGGTAGCGGCGCAGCGCACCGGCGCACATCGCCAGCACCACGTCGTTGATCGTCGACCCGGTGCGCTCACGGACCCGCTGGATGCGCTTGAGCGACCAGGACTGGGCGGCGAAGCGGCGCGCGCCGGTGATCGGGACGTTGAACATGGTGGGCGGGGCCTCGAACGGCAGCACCAGGTCGTCGCCGGTGATGCCCTTGAGCGTGGACGAGGCGAGCGCCGGACCCACGGCGAGCGCGCTCGACGTCGTCCTCGCCACCGATTCCACGGCGTGCCAGCCGCCCTGGACGGCGCCGCCGAGGGCGGCGAGCGGTCCCGAGGCGCCCTGCTCCTGCTCGGACGGGGCCGAGCGGTGCGAGCGGCGCTCGACGGACCAGAACGGCGCCATGTCCCGGGCGTCGGGGTCGGTGCTCAGCGCCTTCTGCAGGTGCCGCATGGACGTGACGCCGTCCATCATCGCGTGGTGGATCTTGCCGTACACGGCGAACCGCTCGCCCTCCACGCCCTCGATGAGGTGGAACTCCCACAGCGGCCGGTGGCGGTCGAGCAGGCTGCCGTGCAGGCGGGAGACCAGCTCGAGCAGTTCGCGGATGCGCCCGGGGCGCGGCAGCGCGGACAGCCGCACGTGGTACTCGATGTCGAGGTCGTCCTCCTCGATCCAGGACCACTGGCCGAGCGTGGTCACCGACCGCACCGCCCGACGTCGGAAGTCCCGCGCCACCTCGACGTCGCCGGAGACGAGGCTGCGGTGCATGTCGCCGAGGAAGTCCTCGCCCGCGCCCTCGGGCCGGTCGAACAGCATCAGCGACCCGACGTGGGTGGGCCGTTCCCGCGACTCCGCGAGCAGGAACATCGAGTCCCGGAACGACATCGTCCCCATGCTGACCTCCGCCTCGATGATTGGGCCGATCGGACGATGCGTGAGCGCCCCGATGGCGCCCGTCAGTGTGACTGACCGGACAGGCGATGTCGCGGGCGCGTCCGGGCCACCGGCCCGCGTGCCGGTTCCGATGTCCTCGCCGAACGCGGGCCGGTGGACCTCGTTCCACCAGCACCGGACCGCCTCGGAGCCGGATGCGGGTGCTCGATGCCCGGCGGCCGCGAGGGGAGACACCGCCGGACCGGGACCGGGACCGGGACCGGGTCGCGTCGGGCTCCGTAGTCCCCGCTCGCGGACCGTGCGGCCCCCGCGACGCGAGCCGCACGCCGGGCCGGGTCCCACCCGGCGTCGGTGATTCCGCACTTCGGGGGCGGGACCGAGCTGGGTGCCCCCGGCAGGACTCGAACCTGCGACCACGGGATTAGAAGGCCCATGCTCTGTCCAGCTGAGCTACGGGGGCTCGCCAGCGGAGCGTAACCGGCGTCACCGGGGCCCGCCGGAGCACTCCATCGGGCCACCGCCTGCGTCGGGTGGAGGGTTCGGGGGCCCCGGCGCGGGGGTCGTCGTCGGTGTGCGTATAGTTTTTCGTGCCCACGGGGAACGGACGCACGGAGTGCGGACGGCCGGGGCTGGCCGAGTCCCTCGGGATGTCGGGTACAGTCGAAGACGCGACGCAGTGGGACCGGGCGAGAGCCGAGGCCCCGTGTCGCAGCCCATCGGGCGAGCCGGACCGGGACCCCCGGAAACGTGCTCGCATCCGAGCGGGTAGCGTGGGAATCACCGCGAGGAACTCCGTCGGGAACGGCGGTGGCGAGCCGCGTGTGGTCGTCCTTTGAGAACTCAACAGTGTGCTGACGTTTTGTGTGCTTTGGCCTCGA
>JAVXWR010000159.1:0-8873 GCA_032230725.1 Actinomycetota bacterium | reverse complement strand
ACGGCGACCCGCCCTCGTCCTCGCCGATGACGACGACCCCACGCATCGACACCGAGCGGACGAGCTTGCGTACGGCGGCGACGGCCGCGTCGTTGCCGCCCTGCTCGTCGCCCTGCCCGATCCACCGTGCCGCGGCGAGGGCGGCGACCTCGGTGACCCGCACGAGCTCGAGAGCCGGATTGCGGTCGGGAGCCCGGAGCGTGCCGGGCCGGGGACGGTCCGGCGCGGGGGGAGCCGGGCCCCGTGCGATCACCGACACCCCTCCACTCCCGCTCGAGGACCAACCCGGGCGGTCCCCGCCCGATCCCACCGACCCGGAGCCCGGGACGCCCGCCGCTAGAGCGCCGCGGCGGCCGCCGCGGCGACGGCCTGGTCCTGCTCGCTGGTCCCTCCGCTCACGCCGACGGCGCCGACGACGTCGTCGCCGTGCATCAGGGGCACGCCGCCACCGAAGATCATGATCCGGCCGTGGTTCGAGTCCTGGATGCCGTAGAACTGACCGCCGGGAGTGGCATTCTCGCCGAGCGCCTGAGTGGAGATGTCGAAGGCGCGGGCACTGAACGCCTTGTTGATCGCGACGTCGACGCTGCCGATCCAGGCGTTGTCCTGCCGGACGAACGCGACGAGGATGCCCCCGGCGTCGACGACGGCGATGTTCATCGGTTGGCCCTGGTTGGTCGCCTCTTTCTCGCCGGCGTCGACGACGCGGCGAGCGTCGTCCACAGTGATGGTCTCGATGGTGCGCATGACGCTCCTTCATCGCCCGCACGGACGGCGGGCGCTACCGCCCGGCTGACGATGTCGTCACCGATCACTCAGGCGGACACTCGAGATCAGCGGGCGGAGGCGTTGGCGACGGCCCGCTCCGAGAGTGCCTTCTGGGCGGCCTCCCAGCGGTCGTAGTTGCCCTGCCACGTCTCCAGGGCCGGCCCGACCAGGGCGCGTCCGAACGAGTACGTCAGCTCCCAGGGGAGCGGGCCGAGATCCTGCATGGCCGCGAGGTTCTTGGTCGCCTCCTCCGGTTCCTGTCCGCCCGAGAGGAAAGCGATGCCCGGCACGGCCGGGGGCACCGTCTCGCGCAGGGTGTCCACGGTGACCCGCGCGACCTCGGCCGCCTCCGGCTGGTCCGCGCAGTCGCTTCCGGCCACCACCATGTTCGGCTTGAGGACGATGCCGTCGAGCTGGACCTCCATGCGACCCAGCTCGTGGAACACCTCCAGCAGGACCGCCCTCGTCACCTCACGGCACCGCTCCTGCGAGTGGTCCCCGTCCATCACGATCTCGGGCTCCACGATCGGCACGAGTCCCGCCTCCTGGCAGAGGCCGGCGAACCGGGCCAGCGCGTGGGCGTTCGCGTGGATCGCACGGTCGGTCGGCAGGGCGTCACCGATCGAGAGGGCGGCGCGCCACTTCGTGAAGCTCGCCCCGAGGCCCACGTACTCCTCGAGCCGGTCGCGCAGTCCGTCGAGGCCCTCCGTGACCTTCTCGTCCGGGGCGCCGGCCAGCGGCTTCGCCCCGGTGTCGACCTTGATGCCGGCGAGCACTCCCAGCTCGGCGAGCGCCTCGGGGAAGGTCCTCCCGTCGGAGAGCTTCTGCCGGAAGGTCTCGTCGGCGAGGATGGCGCCGCTGACCGACTCGGAGAGCTCGGGAGTGGTGACGAGCAGTTCCCGATAACTGCGACGGTTCTCCTCGGTCGGCTCCACGCCGACGCTCTCCAGCCGTTTCGACATGGTCCCGATGCTTTCGTCTGCAGCCAGGATTCCGCGTCTGTTCGAGACCATCGTGTGAGCGACTTCGGTCAACGTCGACATTGGGTCCCTGCACCTCCTCGGGATGCTGCACTGACGTGAGGGCGATCACGGTACCAGCTCCTGCGTCAGTTTCGTCCCGAGTCCGGAGAGTAGCTGGAAGCGACCCCTGAGGGCCCGATCGGGTGAAGGTCGACTCTTCCCCGGCGCGGGAAGATGATCCCCGGGTCGGGGTGGCACATTCGATCATCGTCCGGATAGAATTCCGCGGTCGTCGAGGGGTGGGGCCGCTCGCCGAGGGGCACATACTGCAGGGAGAATCCAGCGCAAGTGATCCACACCGCGCGCCGGGCGGTCTCGGTCCGGCTCGGCGTGGGAAAAGTTCTTGGTGCGTCGCGGGCCTCGGTGATCCTATGCTCGGTCGGCGAGCACGTCAGTCGCCCCTATTGATGGAAGGTGTCCCCATTGTCAGAGTCGACATCGGACGCGGCCGGCAAGGACACCGCTGAGAAGCCCGAGTCCGTCCACTTCCGCGATGCCACGAGCTTGATCACCAACGAGCACGCCCGGGTCCTCGACGGCGTCGATCCCGACGCCTGGGCGCGGGCGGGAGCGCTGGTGCTCGAGGCGCCCGCGGTGTTCACCGTCGGCACCGGGCGCAGCGGGCTCGCGCTGCAGATGGCGGCGATGCGGTTCATGCACCTCGGCAAGTCCGCCCACGTGGTGGGGGAGACGACCACCCCGGCGATCGGCACCGGCGACGTCCTCGTGGCGGCATCGGGATCGGGCTCCACCAAGCGGGTCGTCACGGCGGCCCGGACCGCCTCCGAAGAAGGCGCCCACGTGCTGGCGATCACCACCAACCCCGAGTCCGACCTCGCGGGATTCGCGGCCGAGACGCTCGTGGTCCCCGCGGCCGACAAGCAGGACTTCGAGGGCACCGCGTCCGAGCAGTACGCCGGGAGCCTGTTCGAGCAGTCCGTCCTCATCCTCACCGACGCGCTCTTCCACGCCCTGTGGCAGACCAGTGGGAGCCAGGCCCAGGAGCTGTGGCGCCTCCACGCGAATCTGGAGTGACCGGCAGGTGCGCACACGGTTGCGCGGGGACGGTGATCGACCGGCGGCGGAAGGGCGCGTCCGTCCGTCCCGCGGTCCCTCCGTGACGCGACCCCACGCAGTGAGCAGCGAGGAGCCCGCTATGCAGCGTCAGAGCGATGTCGGTCCCCGCGGCCGCGTCGGGATCGACTCCCTGGAGGCGGTCGCCCTGTCCGCGACCCACAGTGCGGCGCTGGCCTGCCGGGCCTGGGTCGGGCGGCACGACGAGGACGGCGCCGACGGCGCGGCCACGGAGGCCATGCGGCAGGCGTTGGCCCACGCTCCCGGCCACGGCACGGTCGTGATCGGGGAGGGCGAGAAGGACAACGCCCCGATGCTGTTCAACGGCGAGATCGTCGGTACCGGGGAGGGAGTCGAGTTCGACATCGCCGTCGACCCCCTCGAGGGCACGTCCTTCTGCGCGAAGGGCCTCCCCGGCGCGCTGGCCACGATCGCCTTCGGTGAGTCGGGGTCCTTCTGGTCACCGGGCCCGGGGTTCTACATGGACAAGATCGTCGTCCCACCGGCGGCCCGCGACGTCATCGATCTCGAGGACCCTCCCGAGCGCACCGTGCACAAGGTCGCCGAGGCCCTCGGGAAGCCGGTGGAGGAGCTTCGCGTCGTCATCATGGACAAGCCCCGCCACCAGGGGGACGACGGGCTCATCGCGCGGGTGCTCGCGACCGGCGCTGCCGTGCACACGCCCGCCGGAGGTGACGTCGGGGGAGCGCTCGAGGTCCTCCTGCCCACCGCCGACGTCGACCTGCTCCTGGGCGTCGGCGGTACCCCGGAAGGGGTCATGACCGCCGCCGCGGTCCGCGGGCTCGGTGGCGGCATGCTCGGCCGGCTCGCGCCCAAGACCGACGAGGAGGCCGACGCGGTCCGGGCCGCCGGCATGGACCTCGACCACGTCTACGACCGCGACGAACTCGTCGGGGGTGACGCCCTCTTCGTCGCCACGGGCATCAGCGGGGGCCCGCTGCTGGCCGCGCCGCGACGCTCCGACGGGGCGACCCTCGCCGAGTCGCTCGTGATCTCCCACGGGCAGGTGCGCCACATCCGGCACACCACCTTCGAGCCCATCCCCGGGCGGTGACTCCGGAGCCGACCCGGCGCCACCGGCGACCGCGGACCATCCACTCCCTGGGAGACGACCGGTGACGGTGCAGCTCGAGGACCTCCGCGTCCGCACGCTCGGCGAGTGCCGTTACCCGTCGCCGTTCTCGGCGCGCCTCGCCGACAAGCAGACCACGCCGCACTACGTCCACGAGGACGACCGGGTCATGCTGGACGACACGATCTCGGTGATCGCCGCGAAGAACCTGCCCCTCGCGGCCTTCCCCAGCTTCGAGACCACCGGGCCCCGCCGGAAGATCTATTTCGATCCGGCGCGGACATCTGTCGGTATCGTCACCTGCGGCGGGCTGTGCCCCGGCCTCAACAACGTCATCAGCGGCGTCGTCCAGGAACTCACCGTCCACTATCACGTGAAGCGGATCCTGGGCTTCCGCAACGGCTTCCGGGGGCTGACCGCCGATCACCGGGACGACACCATCGAACTGACGGGGAGCCCTTTCCGCGACATCACCCGCTCCGGCGGGACCATTCTGGGCAGCTCCCGCGGCGACCAGGACGCCGACGAGATGGTCGACACCCTCGTCGCTCGGGAGATCGACATCCTGTTCGTCGTGGGCGGCGACGGCAGCATTCGGGCCGCGATGCGCCTGGTGTCGGTCATCACCGAACGCGGGCTCGACATCGCGGTGGTCGCGATTCCCAAGACCATCGACAACGATCTGCCCTACACCGACCAGTCATTCGGTTTCCAGAGCGCATTCGAGCGCGCGACCGACTTCATCGACTCCGTCGCCATCGAGGCGGCCGCCCACGAGAACGGCGTGGGGATCGTGAAGCTCATGGGTCGGCATTCCGGTTTCATCGCCTGCTACGCGGCACTGGCCAACAACGGGGCCGATATCGTGCTGATCCCGGAGGTCGACTTCACCCTCGAGGGTTCCGAGGGTCTGCTGGCACGCGTCGAGCAGCACGTACGCACCCGCGGCTACATGGTCATCGTCGTCGCCGAGGGCGCCGGTCAGGAGCTCCTCGAAGCAGACGGCGGAGCGGATCAGGGCGGCGCCACCGACGCTTCGGGCAACCCGAGACTCGGCGACATCGGCCAGTTCCTCAAGGACCGCATCGCGGACCACCTCTCGGGGGTCGGGCTCGCTCCCACCCTGCGCTACATCGACCCGAGCTACTCCATCCGCAGCGTCACCGCCAACGCCTACGACGCCGTCTACTGCCTCCGCCTGGCCCACGCCGCGGTCCACGCCGCCATGGCCGGGCGCACCGAGACCGTGGTCGTCCGTTGGCGACGGCGTTTCGTGCACATCCCCATGCCCCTGATCACCAGCCACCGCAACCGGGTCGACCCCGACGGCGATCTGTGGATGTCCGTGCTCGAAGCGACGAACCAGCCCGAGACCCTCTCGACGGAGTGACCGTCGGTCACTCCGCCGCGCGCGACAGGGACCGGGAAGCGGCCGCTACGACGGCCTCGGTGGTGATCCCGAACTGCTGATAGAGGGTCTGGTAGTCGGCGCTGGCGCCGAAGTGCTCGAGGGAGACGATCTCTCCCCGGTCGCCGACGAAGCGGTGCCAGGTCAAGCCCACCGCGGCTTCCACGGCCACCCGGGCGGTGGTCTCGGGGGGCAGGACGCTCCGACGGTAGGACTCCTCCTGCGCGTCGAACCACTCCACGCAGGGCATGGACACCACGCGGGTGGGCACGCCGTCGCCCTGGAGGATCTCGCGGGCGGCCAGGGCGAGTTGGACCTCGGAACCGGTGGCGATCAACAGCAGCTCCGGCGCCGCCTCGCCGTCCCCCCGGGGGTCGGCCTCGGCGATCACGTATCCGCCGCGCAGGACGCCCTCGGTCGTCACACCGTCGAGAACCGGCACGTTCTGCCGGGTCAGGGCGAGGCCGGCAGGCCCGGTCGGGTTCTCGAGCACGCCCCGGAAGGCCGCCGCGGTCTCCTGGGCGTCGGCCGGCCGGACGACCGACAGCCCGGGGATCGCGCGCAGGGCCGCGAGATGCTCGACCGGCTGGTGGGTGGGCCCGTCCTCGCCCAGGCCGATGGAGTCGTGGGTCCAGATGTAGATCGTCGGCAGCTTCATCAGGGCCGCGAGGCGCACGGCGGGGCGCATGTAGTCGCTGAAGATGAGGAAGGTTCCGCCGTAGACCCGGGTGCCGCCGTGCAGCGCGATGCCGTTGAGGATGGCGCCCATCGCGTGCTCGCGGACGCCGAAGTGGAGGGTGCGCCCGTACGGGCTGGCCTGGCCCCACGCCTCGGTCTTGATCGTGTTCGGGCCGAACGAGTCGGCGCCCTTGATCGTCGTGTTGTTGCTCTCGGCCAGGTCGGCCGATCCGCCCCAGAGCTCGGGCAGCACGTCGCCGATCGATTCGAGGACCTTGGCCAGCGCCTTCCGGGTGGCGATGGGGTCGTCGTCGGGGCTCCAGTCCGGGAGGTGGTCGGTCCACCCGTCCGGGAGCTCGTGGCGGGCCATCCGCTCGAGCAGCGCGAGGCGTTCCGGGTTCGCCTGTGACCACGCGTCGAACGACTCCTGCCAGATGCGGCGGGCCTCTCGGGCCCGCTCCGCGACCCGGCGGGTGTGCGCGAGCACGTCGTCGGCGACGACGAAGCTCTGCTCCGGGTCGAAGCCGAGGATCTCCTTGACCCGTCCGACCTCCTCGTCGCCGAGCGCCGAGCCGTGCGCGGCGCCGGTGTTCATCTTCTCGGGGGCGGGGTAGCCGATCACGGTCCGCAGCGCGATGAACGAGGGCCGGTCGGTCTCGGCGGCCGCCCGGTCGAGAGCCTCGCGGATGCCGGTGACGTTCTCGCCCCCGCGCACGGTCTGGACGTGCCAGCCGTAGGCCTCGTAGCGCTTCGCCACGTCCTCGGACAGGGCGATGGTGGTGTCGTCCTCGATCGAGATGTGGTTGTCGTCGTAGATCACGACGAGGTTGCCGAGCTGTTGGCGCCCGGCGATGGAGGACGCCTCGGAGGTGACGCCCTCCTCGATGTCACCGTCGGAGGCGATCACGTAGATGGTGTGGTCGAACGGGCTCTCGCCGGGTGCCGCGTCCGGATCGAACAGGCCGCGCTCGCGGCGGGCGGCCATGGCCATCCCGACGGCGGCGCCCAGGCCCTGGCCCAGCGGGCCCGTGGTGATCTCGACGCCCGGCGTGTGGCTGTACTCGGGGTGCCCCGGGGTCTGCGAGTCATAGACCCGCAGTTGCTCGAGGTCGCCCAGCTCCAGCCCGTACCCGGCCAGGAACAACTGCAGATACAGCGTGAGGCTGGAGTGGCCGCAGGACAGGACGAACCGATCACGGCCCTGCCAGCCCGGGTCGCTCGGATCGTGGCGCATGACGCGCTGGAACAGCGTGTAGGCCAGCGGCGCCAGCGACATGGCGGTGCCCGGATGCCCGCTGCCGCAACGCTGGACGGCGTCGGCGGCCAGGACGCGGATCGTGTCGACCGCGCGGGTGTCGAGTTCCGACCAGTCCTCGGGAATCGATGCGGCGGTCAGGGAGGCGATCTCGTCGGGGTCTTCGCTCACCGGGCGGCTCGGGGGCGCTTCGATTCCGGTCACGGCGCGCACTCCTCTTGATGTCGTGTACTCGGGTGCTGTTCTCTTTCGAGGAGTTCCGATCACCGGCGACGTTCCCGTCGCCCCCTCACCTGTTCGGGGGAAGAGCACGACAATGGCGATCATGCCCGACGGCCGCCGCGGCACACTCTCCCACCAACCACATATGGAATGCCAGTCCGTCGTTACCCCGACCGCCGCGTCATGATCATGTCTCTGATGAGGTGGGATCGTCCGGAGATCCCCACGATCTTCGTGGAGGGCGCTCGGCCCACGATTTCCGCGATGTAAACCTGGTGGTGACCGCCCCGGCGGACTACTCTCCTCGGTGTAAGCACCCACTGCCGGTTGCCTGACCGGGCACCCGTCTGTGTGGGTGCTGAAGTAAAGGACCTGGGTGCAGCGCTCGAGCAGGAGGCTCCGATCTCTTGGTGAGCCGCGATTCCACCTCAGGTGAAGTAGCGGATTCAGCGTCTGGTCGTGGCGCGACCTCGAATAGCTCGACCTCGAAGAACAGTCCGACACCGATCAGGAGAAGCCCGTGAAGCTGCAGGTGGCAATGGACGTCCCGACTCTCGATGACGCGCTGACCCTGGCACGCCAGGTCGCCGAGTACGTCGACATCCTCGAGCTGGGAACCCCGTTGATCAAGTCGGCCGGGGTCGAGGCGGTCGGCGCGATCAAGTCCGCGCACCCGGACAAGCTCGTGTTCGCGGACCTGAAGACCGCCGACGCCGGCGAGCTGGAGGCGAACCTCGCCTTCGCGCAGGACGCGGACCTGGTGACGGTGATGGGCGCGGCCGACGACGACACCGTGCGCGGCGCCGTGGAGGCCGGCCACAAGGCAGGCAAGAAGGTCGTCGCCGACATGATCACGGTGGTGGAGAACCGGGTCCAGCGGATCCGTGAGGTCTCGGAGCTGGGCGTGGACTTCGTCGAGATCCACGCGGGGCTCGACGAGCAGGCCAGGCCCGACTACTCGATCGAGCAGCTGCTCGCCGACGGCCGGGAAGCCGGGGTCCCGTTCTCGGTCGCCGGCGGTATCGACGTCGACACGATCGTGTCGGTGAAGGAGGCCGGAGCGGAGGTCGCGGTGGCCGGCGGATCGATCTACAACGCCGACGACCCGGCCGCGGCCGCGAAGGCTCTCCGGGACGCGATGGGGGAGTAGTGGCGGACTGCTGACCGTGCCGGAGACCGGGACCCGAGCCCGGTCTCCGGCACGGTCGTCGACGCGGGTTCACAGCGCGGCCCCGCCGTCACCAGAACTTGATGCCGACCGATTTCAGGCGGCGTTTGTGGAGGTGTTCCACCTTCTCGACGTCGGACTGGGAGATCAGGTCTCCCCACGCCGACGCCGCTTTCATCCCCTCG
>JAVXWR010000134.1:0-4489 GCA_032230725.1 Actinomycetota bacterium | reverse complement strand
CCCTGAGAACGACGCTGACGTGTCACACCCCCCGGCACCCCGAGCGACGGCGCGGTCGACGAGACGCGTGAAGACCTCCGCGAGATCCCGTCCGGCCGCCGTGACCGCCCGCGGGAGCAGTGAGTTCTCGGTGAGCCCCGGGGAGACGTTCACCTCGAGGAGCTGGACCCGGCCGTCGTGGTCGACGACGGCGTCCGTGCGGGAGAGGTCGCGCAACCCGAGCGCCCGGTGTGCGGCGACCGCCGCGTCGGCGACGCGCTGCGCGACGTCGTCGGTGAGCCGTGCGGGGCAGTGGAACCGCGTGAGGCCCGCGGTGTAGCGGGCGCGGTAGTCGTAGACCCCGTTCCCGGGCTCGACCTCCACGGCCGGCAGCGCCACCGGCCCGTCGCCGGTGTCCACGACCGACGCCGCGACCTCGACGCCCTCGACGAACCGTTCGACGAGCACCGTGTCGCCGTAGGCGAGCGTGCCGACCATCGCCGCGGGGAGCTCGGCGGCGTCCCGGACGACGTGGGCCCCGAGCGCGGACCCGCCCTGGTCCGGCTTGAGCATCAGCGGCAGCCCGAACCGCGCGACGAGGGCGTCGAGCACCCCGGCCGCGCCGAGCTCGCGGAACGTGGCCTGTGGGAGCGCCACCCACTCCGGGGTGTGCAGCCCGGCCCGGAGGAGCTCCGTCTTCGCGGTGGGCTTGTCGTGGGCCCGCCGGCAGTCCGGCGCCCGGGTGCCGACGTAGGGGACGCCGACCAGCTCGAGGACGCTCTGCACGGCGCCGTTCTCCCCCTCGCCCCCGTGCAGCGCGACGACGACCGCGTCGGGCCGGGCCGTGCGCAGCCGGCCGAGCAGAGCGGTGTCGGTGTCCCACTCCTCGACGGTGGCGCCGGCGTCGCGCAGCACCGAGGCGATGCGTCGGCCCGAGCGCAACGACACGTCCCGCTCGTGGGAGAGCCCGCCGGCGAGCACGGCGACGGTGAGATCGGTCCTGGCCGGGTCGGTCACGGCCGGGAACCTATCTCGTGATCAGGTCGTGTCCATCGACGGTGCCTGCGGGCCGCCCGGCGTCCCGGACCGGGGACCCGCCACGCCGAAGGTGCGCAGCAGGTCGAGCTCCCCGTCGAGGACGCCGGCCAGGCGCCGGACCCCCTCGGTGATCCGCTCGGGGGGCGGGTAGCAGAACGACAGGCGCATGTGGCGGCTGCCGGTGCCGTCGGCATGGAACCCCGTGCCGGACGCGTACGCCACGCGGGCCGTGATCGCCCGCGGCAGCATCGCCCGGGTGTCGACGCCCTCCGGCACGGTGGCCCACACGAAGAACCCGCCCTCGGGTCGCGTCCACCGGCACCCGTCGGGCAGGTGGGTCTCCAGGGCCGTGAGCATCGCGTCGCAGCGCTCCCGGTACATCTCGCGGAACGACTTCACCAGGCTGCGCCAGTCGTGCGTCGCGAGGTAGCGCGAGACGACGAGCTGGGTGAACGCCGGTGGGCAGAGCGTGGCCGACTCGGCGGCGAGCACGAGCTTGTCGCGGATACCGTGCGGGGCCAGCGCCCAGCCCACCCGCAGGCCCGAGGCGAAGATCTTGGAGAACGAGCCGAGGTAGACGACGTTCTCCGGGTCCAACGAGCGCAACGATCCGAACGTCTGCCCGTCGAAGCCGAGCAGGCCGTAGGGGTTGTCCTCCACGATCAGCACGCCGTGGCGGCGGCAGATCTCCACGATCCGTGGGCGCCGGTCGATGGCGAGGCTCACCCCGACCGGGTTCTGGAAGTTCGGCACCGTGTAGAGGAACTTCGCCCGTCGGCCCTCGCGGGCCAGCCGCTGCAGGGCCTCGTCGAGGGCGGCGGGGAGCAGGCCGTCGTCGTCCATGGCGACGTGACGGACCTCGGCCTGGTACGCCGCGAACGAGCCCAGCGCCCCGACGTAGGACGGCGACTCCGCGAGCACGACGTCGCCCGGGTCGACGAACAGCCGGGTGAGCATGTCCAGTGCCGACTGCGAGCCGACGGTGACGACGACGTCGTCCGGCGCGAACCCGCCGGTGGCCGCGAGGCTGCCCGCCTCGAAGGCCATGACCTCGCCGATCTGCTCGCGCAGCACGGGAACGCCCTGGGCGGAGCCGTACTGCAGGGCGCTCTGTCCCTCGGCGGCGACCAGGCCCGCGACCTCGACGGCGAGCGAGTCGAGCGGCAGGGCGGCGAGGTTCGGCATGCCGCCGGCGAGTGAGACCACCTCGGGGCGGCTGGCCACCGCGAACAGCGCCCGGATCTCGGAGGCGGTCATCCCCGCGGTGCGGGCCGCGTAGCGCTCGAGGTGGGGGTCACCCGCGTCACCGGTCGCCGCCGCGCCCGCCGCCGCGCCCGGTCCGAGGGACCCGGTGGTGCGGTGGTCGGGCGGCATCGAGGTCATCGGCGACTCTCCGTAGGCCTGGCAGGAGTGGATCGCCGAGCGACTCTACGCGGTCGGGTCCCACGATCGGCGCGACCTCGGCGTCACCGACGCCACGATCGGTGGCGCCCGTATTGTCGACGGCGGCGCGGAGGGGTACGCATGCTCCCCGGCAGGGTCAGGCGCAGCCAGGACGGGAGTGTCGGTGTCGCGAGAGTGTGTCGGGGTCACCCTGGACAACATCGACGAGCTGCCCAAGGGCTGTCGTCGTTGCGTCTACTGGGAGCTCCCCCCGCACCTGGGCGCGCAGGCCGAGGAGTTCGGCACCCTCGAGCTCGAGAAGGAGGCCTGGGTCTCGGGCGTCCTGCTCGAGTGGGGCTCCTGCGGGCGCATCGCCCACGTCGAGGGCGTCCCGGCGGGCTATGCGTTCTACGCCCCGCCGGCGGCCGTCCCGCGGGCGGCCGCGTTCCCGACCTCGCCCGTCGGGGCCGACGCCGTGCTGCTGTGCGGCCTGCACGTCGTGCCCGACTTCAGCGGCAGCGGCGTCGGCCGGATGCTCGTGCAGGACGTCGTGCGCGACCTCTCCCGGCGCGGCGTGAAGGCGATCGAGGCGTTCGGCGACACCGCGCAGCGGCCCCGGGGCGAGGCGCACGGCCGTACCGTCGAGGACACGCCCAGCTGTGTGCTCCCGGCCGCGTTCCTGCGTGCGGTGGGCTTCAAGACCGTGGCGCCCCACCAGCGCTGGCCGCGGCTGCGCCTCGAGATGCGCACCGGGTTCTCCTGGAAGGAGGACGTCGAGGCGGCGATCGCCCAGCTCCTGGGCTCGGTGTCGGTGACGACCGCGCCGGCGGCTCCCGTGGGCGCGCCGGCTCCTCGATAGGTGCGCTTCGCGCATGTGAACGTTTTTGGACGCTGGGACGACCAAGAACGTTCACATGGCCGCAGGCCTAGGCACCTATGGGGCGCCCTTCCTCGCGCTGGAGGATGTCGGAGAACGTGAAGGTCCCGGTCGGCTTGTCGTTCTGGCCGAGCAGGTAGAGGCGCTTCACGGCGACGAGGATCCCCTCGGCGACGACGTCGCGGAACGCCGGGTCGAGCAGGGACTCGCGGTCCGCCTCGTTGGTCAGGTAGCCGATCTCGACGCGCACGGCGGGCATGCGGGTCAGCCGCAGCAGCTCCCAGGGGCGCGGGTGGACGCCGCAGTCGAGCATCCGGGTGCGCGCCAGCAGCTCGCGGTGGATGTAGCCCGCGAGCGCCTCCCCGACCGTGGAGGTCGCGCCCGTGCCGGTGCCGAAGTGGAAGGCCGCGAGGCCGTTCGCGGCCGGGCTCGGGTTGGCGTCGACGTGCAGCGAGAGCACGACGTCCGCGCCCGCGGTGTTCGCGAACCCGGCCCGCTCGGCGTCGGACGGGCAGTCCTGCGGACCGTGGGACAGCAGCGCCTCCATGCCCGCGGCCGACATCCGGCCCTCGAGACGGCGCGCGATGTCGGCCACCAGGCCGGCCTCGGTGACGCCGCCGACGGCGACGCCCGGGTGCGACCCGCCGTGACCCGGATCGATCACGATGCGCTTGCCGGAGAGCCGCGGGCCGGCGCGGTGGAGGCGCTCCTGCTCGCGCAGCAGGCCCGGGCGGCCGCCGGTGACCTTGCGACCCAGGTAGCCGAGGTGGCGCAGGGTGCGGGGCCCGCAGATGCCGTCGGGCGCCATCCCGTAGTCGCGCTGGAAGCTGCGCAGCGCCTGCTCGGTCTGTCGGCCGAAGACGCCGTCGGCGCGCCCGGAGTCGTACCCGAGCTCGAGCAGGCGTTCCTGGAGGGCGAACACGTCGTCGCCGGTCATGGTGTTCGAGGCCTGCAGGCAGAGCATGCGATCACCGAGCGACCAGCGCGCGTCCCGCAGCGCCCGGTAGGTGGCCGAGCCGACCACACCGTCGGTGATCAGGCCCCGGTTCTGCTGGAACGCGCGCACGGCGTCCTCGAGGGCCCCGTCGAATCGTGAGGGCTCCGGCGCCGTCCCACCGGACACGGGTGGCTCGACCAGTCCCAACGCCTGGAGCGCTGCACGGACCTCGGCGACGGCCGGACCGGTGTCGCCGCGGCTCAGCAGCTGCATTC
>JAVXWR010000107.1:0-4660 GCA_032230725.1 Actinomycetota bacterium | reverse complement strand
CGTCCTGCGTCGGGTTCATGATCCGCGTGTAGATGTTGCCGGGCTCGGCCAGGCTGAACAGGTCGGCGCCGTGCTGGGTGTCGCGGAAGACGTAGGACGTCGTCTGGTAGATCGGCGTGGCCCGCGCGCCCGTGCTCGGGTCGGGTGCCGCGCCGGAGTGGATCTGCTTGGTCTCGAACGACCAGCCGTTGTCTGGGGTGCTCACTGCGGTTCTCTCCTGGGGTTCGTGGGTTCTGGGTGAGGGTTCAGCTGCCGGGACGACAGTGCTCGTCGAAGGCGTCGATGCGGCGACTGGGCCAGAACTCGTCACGAACGGGCTCGAGCACGGCGGTGTGGAGCACGCCAACACCCTAAGGGGTCGGGCCGCGGACCGGCGCCACTCACGTGGGGCACCGCACCGCCCCGGCCCACCCGGCCAGGGCGAGCAGCTCGTCGCGCGGTGACGGGCCGGCGGCGACGAGGGCGGGGCGCAGGATCCCGACCTCGCGCCAGAGCGCCGCCCGGGACGCCAGCCCGGCGAGCACGGCCGCGGCGAGCGCGTCGTCGACCGGGCTCGCACCACCGCCGACGACTGCGAGCGCCTCGGCACCGAGCGTGCGTGCGACGACGAGCTGCCAGAGGTACTCCTCGGTCGAGCAGTCGCCGAAGGAGCAGTGCACGGGCGCCCCGAGGTCGGCGACGCCGTGCGCGGCGTCCTGCGCGGTCGCCGCCAGGCGCGCGAAGGCCTCGCCCGCGTCGTCGCCGAGCAGGTCGCCGTCGAACGCCTCCGGCCCGACCTCGGCCATGGTCCGGCCGGCCAGCAGCGCCGGGATCCACGCCTCGTCGCGGGCGATGTGGGCGAGGGCGGCGTGCAGCGGGACACCGTCGGCCGGCTCGGTCGCGAACACCGGACCGACCCGTGCGGACGACGGGGCGTCGGCGGTGCGTGCGATGGCCTGCGCGATCGCGCGGTCGGCCCGGACGAAGGTCTCGACGAGGGTCATGGTTGTTCCTCCCGCGGGTGTGTATGGACAGCGTGGCCGAGGAGGCGGTCAGGTCCTGTCCTCGCTCCGGGGTGCGCGGCCCCGTGGTCCGGGTACGCCCCCGCATGAGGGCGACGCGATCCTCGCCGCCTGGCACGAGGAGAGCGAGGCGGTGCGGCGGGAGCTCCCGCCGGTCGGGCTCCGCTACGGCGAGGACGGGCGCCAGGCCGTCGACGTCTTCCGCGGCCCGGACACCCCCCACCGCGCCCCGCTCGTCGTGTTCGTCCACGGCGGGTACTGGCAGGCTCTCGAACGGGAGACCTTCGCGTTCCTCGCGCCCCCGTTCCTCGAGGAGGGCGCCGCGTTCGCGACCGTCGAGTACCGGCTCGCGCCCGAGGTGTCGGTCCCGGACGTCGTCGCCGACGTCCGCGCAGGCGTCGCCGAGCTCGCCCGACGGGCCGAGGAGCTGCGCGCGGACCCCCGCCGGATCACCGTGGTCGGACACTCGGCCGGGGGCCACCTGATCGCCGAGCTGATGGCCACCGACTGGTCCGCGCACGGACTCCCGGAGGACACCGTCGGCGCGGGCCTGGGGGTCAGCGGGCTCTACGACCTGGAGCCGATCCGCCGCTCGTACCTCAACGACGTGCTCGGGATGACCCCCGAGGTCGCGCACGACGCGAGCCCGGTGCACGCCGCGCCGACCGGCCCCGGCCCGTTGCTCCTGACCAGTGGGGGCGACGAACCGGGCGAGTTCGACCGCCAGCAGCGCCTGCTCGCGCGGAGCTGGCCGGGCATTCCGGTCACCATCCTCGAGCAGCCCGACGGCACGCACTTCGACGCCTGCGAGCGCCTCGCACGGCCGGGCCCCCTGCGCGACGCCGCGCTCGCGCTGGTGCAAGACCGGGCGATGCGCTGAGAAGCGTGGCGCCTCAGGGCCGCAGTTCCTCCGTCGGCAGGCCGAGGGCGGCGACGATGGGCTCGCAGAGCGCCCCGAGGGCGGGCAGTCCGTCGGCGCCGAGGGGCTCGGCGACCAGGCGGCGGACCGTCCCGACGTGGCCGGGCGCGGCCTCGGCGAGGTGGTCACGGCCGGCGTCGGTGAGGGTCGCGACCGTGAAGCGCCGACCCTGACCCGTGCAGACCGTGCGGCGCACCCACCCGCGGTCCTCGAGGCGGGACACGGCGTGCGAGGTCCGTGGCAGCGACCCGTTGGCCATCTCCGCGATCTCGCTCATGCGCAGCGTCCGCTCGGGAGACACCGAGAGCCGCGCCAGGATCATGTAGCCGAACAGCGTCAGGTCGGCGTCGCGCAGGAGCTGGCTCTCCAGCGCCCCCGGCAGCGTCAGCAGCACCTTGACGACGTGGATCCACGCCGGACGCTCGCGGTCGTCGAGCCAGGCCACCTCGTCCCCGTTCACCTCGGCCACGCGCGCATCGTGCCAGCGGTCGACCCTTGACTTCAACACGCAACCCACTCAGACTCTGAGTTGCACACGCAACCCGAGGAGCCCGCCATGATCACTGCCCCCGCCGTCCGGACCGTCCCGCTGCTCGCCCGCCTCGGCGTCGCGGTCGTTGCCGCCGCCGTGGTGAACACGCTGATCGCGATGGTGGCCGGCGCCCTGGACGGCGGCGGGATCGCGATGGGCCTCACGCCCGGGACCTACCTGCCCGCGACGCTCGTCGGGGTGGTCGTCGGCGCGGTCGGGTGGGCGCTCGTCCGCCGGTCTGCGCCGGGGGCGCTGCGGGTCGTCGTGCCGACGGTGCTCGCGGTCACCTGGATCCCGGACCTGCTGCTGCTCTCGATGGGCGCGACGGCGGCCAACGTCGTCGGGCTGATGCTCATGCACACCGCGGTCGCGACGGCCGTCGTGCTCGCGATGCGCGACGTCTGACCCACGGGCCGACCGCGGTCCTCTCGACGCGACCATCGGCCGGGCGGGGTCAGCCCGCCACCACCTCGGCCACCGCCGGGTCGAGGCGCACCGGTTCCCCGACCGCGATCCTCCCCGAGGTCAGCACCCGGCAGATCGCTCCCCCGCGGTCGTGCATCGCCCGCGCCGCGCCCGGCCCCACCGAGGTCTCCATGACGCGGCACGGCGCGGCCCGGCGCACGACCTCCAGCTCGACGTTCCCGATCACCAGCCGGGCGCCCGGTGTCGTCGGCACCCGACCGTGGTCGAGCGTGACCGTGCGCCGGGTCGTCGACGCGGGCACCGGCGCGCCCCACGCGGCGGCGGCCTCCGCGAGCTCCTCGAGCGACTGCACCGAGACGTGGCGGTGGCGGGTGCCGAAGTAGCGGTCGCCCACGACGCCCCGGCCCGCCTCGACCTCGAGGCGATCCACGGCGACCATCGGCGCCTTCCGCTCGGGCGCCACGTGCAGCGCGGCGACCCTGCTCGTCACGTGCTCCAGCGTACGAGCACCCACTCTTGACAGACTGCCAACAACCGGCGCACCGTCCTCGTCATGGCGGTCGAGGGCGTCGATCACGACGTCGTGGTGATCGGGTCGGGCTTCGGGGGCGGCGTGGCCGCGCTGCGCGCCGCGGAGAAGGGGTACCGGGTCGCGGTGCTCGAGGCGGGCCGCCGCTTCGCGGACCACGAGTTCGCCCGCTCCTCGTGGCACCTGCGCGAGTTCCTCTGGGCGCCGCGGCTGGGCTGCCACGGCATCTTCCGGATCGACCCACTGCGCCACGTCCTGGTGCTCTCCGGGGCCGGGGTCGGCGGCGGGTCCCTCGTGTACGCGAACACCCTCTACCGCCCGCCCGCGCGGGTGTTCGCCGACGGGAGCTGGCCCGACGTCGCCGACTGGCACGACGAGCTCGCCCCCCACTACGACCAGGCCGCGCGCATGCTCGGCGTCGCCACCTATCCCCGCACCTCCGCCGCGGACGCGGTGATGCGCGACGTCGCGGACGAGCTCGGCGTCGGGCACACCTACCAGCGCGCCGACGTCGGGGTGCTCTTCGGCGATGAACCCGGTATCGAGGTCGCCGACCCGTACTTCGGCGGCGTCGGCCCGACGCGGCGGACCTGCCGCCACTGCGGCGAGTGCATGACCGGGTGCCGGCACGACGCGAAGAACACGGTCGCGAAGAACTACCTGCACCTCGCCGAGGCCGCGGGCGCCGTCGTGCACCCGCTGACGACGGTCACCGCGATCCGCCCCCGCCACGGCGACCTGTCCGGCGCCTCCGGGTACGACGTCGAGGTCCGCGAGACCCCGCGCCTCGGCCGCCGGTCCCGGCGACGGGTGCTGACCGCCGGACAGGTCGTCGTCGCCGCCTCGGCGCTGGGCACCCAGCGGTTGCTGCACCGCCAGCGCGCGCACCTGCCGCGGATCTCCGACCGGCTCGGTCACCGGGTGCGCACCAACTCCGAGGCGATCCTCGCCGCCCGCACGTCGGACCCGGCCGCCGACTTCACCGACGGCGTCTCCATCACCTCCTCGATCCACGTCGACGAGCACACCCACGTCGAGCCGGTCCGCTACGGGCACGGCTCGAACCTGCTCGCGCTGATGTCGGCGATGCTCGTCGACGGCACCGCCGATCCCGACGACCCGACGATCGGCCGACGCGGACCGACCTGGCGCCGGGTCCTGGGCTCGCTCGTCGGCCGCCGTCGAGAGCTGGGCCTCATCCACCGGCCGCGGGGCTGGTCGGAGCAGTCGATCGTGCTGCTGGTGATGCAGAC
>JAVXWR010000088.1:0-4058 GCA_032230725.1 Actinomycetota bacterium | reverse complement strand
CGCCGGGGCGGTCACCGCGCGTCCCCTCGACGACGACACCCGCTACCCGTGGGCCGAGGTGACCGGCGGCATCCTCGGGCCGACGCGACTGGTGGCGGTGCACCTCGTCTCGATCGTGCCGAGCTGGGTCCGCTGGTGGCCCGCGGAGCTCGACAGCTTGGCGCAGTGGTGCGCCCCCGGCGGCGACCCGACCCCGGCGATGATCGTCGGGGACCTCAACGCCACCGCGGACCACTCCGCGTTCCGGGCCGGCACCGCCGGCTGCACGGACGCGGCGACGGCGACCGGCGAGTCGCTCGTGCCCACCTGGCGCTCGAGCTTCCCCCGTTGGTTCGGCGCCCAGATCGACCACGTGCTCACCCGGCCCGGAGCCGACGGTGCCGGACCGCGCGCCCGCTCGACCGAGGTCATCACGATGCCCGGCAGCGACCACCGGGCGCTGCTCACGCGCCTGCGCCTCTAGGCCGCACCGACCCGGGCAGATCACCGTCACGCCACGTGCCGCCCGTACGCTCGGCGCCGTGGCACGACCGTCGTGGATGCGGGTCCCCCGCTGGCTACGCCCGCGTCAGGGCAACCCCGACGGGACGATGACGCTCCTCGAGCACATCCACGAGCTGCGCCGGCGCCTGATGATCGGGGTCATCGCGGTGGTCGTCGGGACGATCATCGGCGTCGTCTGGTACCAGACCCGCATCTTCGGCCTGCCCTCGCTGGGGCAGTTGCTCACCGAGCCCTACTGCCGGCTCCCCCCGGGCGCGCGCCTGACGCTCGGCAACCCGAACCAGTGCCAGCTGGTGGCGTTCGCGCCGTTCGAGCAGCTCGCCCTGCTGATCAAGGTCGGCGTCGCGGCCGGCGTCGTGCTGTCGAGCCCGGTGTGGCTCTCCCAACTGTGGGGCTTCATCACCCCGGGCCTGCACGCGCACGAGCGGAAGTTCGCGCGGGTGTTCATCGGCACCGGCACGGTGCTCTTCGTCGCGGGCGCGATCCTGGCCTACCTGGTGCTGACCCAGGCCCTGTACTTCCTGGTGACCGTCGGCGGCGGCATCCAGATCACCGCGCTGCGCGGCGAGGACTACTTCAGCCTGCTCATCACGCTGCTGGTGATCTTCGGGGTGAGCTTCGAGCTGCCGCTGCTCATGGTCATGCTGAACCGGGTCGGCATCTTCCCCTACGCGAAGATCAAGGCCTGGCGTCGCGGGCTGATCTTCGCGATCTTCGTGTTCGCCGCGGTCGCCACGCCCGGTCAGGACCCGTTCTCCATGCTGGCGCTCGGGTGCTCGCTGACCGTGCTGTTCGAGCTCGCCGCCCAGGTCTGCCGGGTCCACGACAAGCGGGCGCTGCGGGCGTCGCCCTGGGCGGGGCTCGACGACGACGAGGCCGGCCCCTCTCCGGTCGCGGGCCCCGCGGTGACGGTGGAGCCGGTCCGGGCATCGGCGCCGGCCGCGCCCTCGGCGCTGGACGGCCCGTCGGCCGACGGCTCGGGGCCGTCGTCGTCGACGGGCTACGACGACGTCACGTAGGTGCGCTCCGCGCCTGGTGGGCGTGCCGGGGACGCACGGGCCGGCCGAACGCGTCGAGGTGCCCGCCGGCCAGACCGCACCAGGAGCAGTCCGGCTCGGCGCTGCGCGGGGCGGGCACCGTCACGGGCGCGGGGTCCGCCGCGAGCGGACGGTGGCGCCGCCAGAGCCACCGGGCGAGCACGACGAGCCCGCCCACGACCAGGGCGACGACGGCCAGCCATTTGAGGAGCAGGACCGCACACAACGCGATGACGATGCCCACGGGGGCACTCGGCACGGGGACGCGCAGCGGGCGGGAGGACACCGACCGAGGGTAGGTCGTGACGCCCCGTGGGCGGTGACGACGCGCCGGGCCCGGGAACCCGGGGGCGACGGCGGGCCGGGAACGAGAATGGCCCCGACGGTCCGCGAGGTCGGGGGTCCCGCGGCCCGTCGGGGCTCACGCGGGGTGTCGTCCGCGGGCCCGGTGGCGTTACGCGGACGCGGCGGAATCCTCCAAATTCTCGGGTGCCTGCGCTGCCACCTCGTCCGACCAGGTCAGCGAGCGGGTCGTGACCTCGACGCCGTCCGGCGAGATGCCTCCGGCGAGCGTGGCGGCCCGCACGCAGCAGTGCACCCAGAGCTGGAACTGGATCTCGCGGGCGACACCGATGCGGTTGTAGACGAGGTCCGCGAGCAGATCCCCGGCCCGGGCCCAGGTGCTGATCGTGAACTCGAGCCCGTCGGGGACCGCGGTGGCGGCGAACTCGATCTGGCCCGCCTCGAGGTGCCCGGTGAGGGTGGCGAGGCGGAACGAGGAGCGCTCGGGGTCGTCGGTGCGGTCGACGACGCGGACCGGGCCGTCCCACGGCCCGGGCATCCGGACGACGTACTCGTCCCCGACGGCGAGGGCGTGGCCGTCGCTGCCCATCCGGTCGAACCGGGCCACCCCCGCCACCATCGCCTGGTTCATGTCGGCGGCGAGCACGGCGATGAGGGCGTGCGGCTCGAGGCGTGGCGACGTCACCCGGGCCCGGAAGATCCGGTGCAGCATCGGGCCGTACCCGGCGTCGACGGGCTGGTCACGCCCGTTCGGGTCGAGCAGCGGCGGGGGCGCGTCCTCCGCGGCGTTCCCGTCGAGGCGTCGGTGCGTCACGCGGACCCCGGGGAGCCCCCAGATGCGGCCGAGCGCGACGAGGCCGCGCGGGAGCTCGGTGAGCATCAGGGCCTCACGCACGACCTGGCGCGGCCCGGGGACGATCTGCACCCACTCCGGGTACCCGCGATCCGCCGTTCTAGTGGCTGCGGCGCGCGGCGGCGGCCGGCCCTCCGCCCGCCGGTCGCCCCCGGGCGCGCTGTCCGGCCTCGCAGCGCCGCCGCAGCGCGTCGGCGAGCTCCTCGACGTGCACCGGCCGCGTCGCACCCGTCACGCGCCCGACGAGCGTACCGATCCAGCCGGAGCACTCCTGGGTGAATCCCACGCGGGTGCCCGGGGGGTCCGGGGTCATCACGACCCGGAGGCGGAGGGTCGATCCGACGCCGACCTCGTGCCAGGTGAAGCCGCGGTGCGGGCGGATCTCGACGACCTGCCACTCCCGCACGGGCAGGTTGCGGGCGCACACCCGCACGCCGCCGCCGACGACGAGCGGGCCGCCGTCGTAGGGGACCACCGCCCGCAGGTGCGACGCCCATTCCGGCCAGCGCGCGACGTCGATGAGGACCGCCCAGACGTAGTCGGGGCACGCCGAGATGACCACCTCGTGGTGCTGCTGCACTCGGGGCCTCCTCGCCCGTCGACGCCTCGCTCCGACGAGCGTAGGCACGGTGGGTCCCCGGCCGGAACGTCCGACCGCCGAAGTGACGCCGGTCGCCCCGGTCGACGAAACCTCTGTGTCAGAGCTAATCTTCTGCGGTGACCGTCACCGTCGGGCTCGCCGAGGGCCTCATGCCCGCGGTCGTCGCGCTGCGCCGGGCCGTGCGGCGCCGCACCCGGGAGCGGATCGACCTCCCGGCCCTGCCGCCGGCCCAGGTGGAGCTGCTGCGCGCGGTCCAGGACTCCCCCGGGATCGGGGTGGCCGCGGTGGCGCGGCAGCTGCGCCTGGCCGAGAACTCGGTGAGCACGCTGGTGCGCACCGCGATCGCCGACGGCCACGTCCGTCGCAGCCCCGATCCCGCGGACCGCCGGGCGGCCCGGCTCGAGCTCACCGACGCCGCGCACGACCGGCTGCGCCGATGGCGGGCCGCGCGCGCCGACGTCGTCGGCTCGGCGCTCGCCCGCCTCGACCCCGCCGACCACGCCGCCCTCGAGGCCGCGATGCCCGCACTGCACCGGCTCCTCGACGCCGTCGAGGAGCCCGCTCCGCACGACCTGGAAGGAGGCACCCCGTGACGACCGCGACCACCGACCCGGTCCGCACCGAGGGCCTGTACTACGCCTTCGGCGACCACGTCGCAGTGGACGGCCTCGATCTCGCGCTGCGCGCCGGCGAGGTCTTCGGCCTGCTCGGGCCCAACGGCGCGGGCAAGACGACGACGATCCGCGTGATCACGACGCTG
>JAVXWR010000051.1:0-4051 GCA_032230725.1 Actinomycetota bacterium | reverse complement strand
ACGCGCGCCCGCTCCCGCCCGCGTCGCACGCCCGTGGTCCCACTGACCTCCGTCGCCGTCATGGCCCCTCCTCCTGGCTCGATCGTCTCGCGGGGAGAAGACCGGCGGGGCGCGCCCGGCGTGACAGCTCCGGGCGTGACGTGCGGCACAGTGCCGCCGGCGCGTTCCGGGGCGGGCGGCCGTCCGGGGTGGGCGCCCGTTCCCCGGCGCGTAGAGATCGCGACGTCCGGGACCGGGGCGAGCCGTTCCGAGCGAAGGGCCCCTTCGGTCGGATAGATCGGCGAGGGGCGCCCCTGGCCGGAACCTCGTCCGCCGGCGCCCGGTGAGCGAAGGGCCCCTTCGGTCGGTTCTATCGAGCGAGGGGGCCCATCGCTCAGGCGCACACTGGTGGGGTGCTCAGGACGGGCCCACGACGGCGTCCCGGTGCAGGTAGCGGTCGGCGACGAGCGTGAGCAGCCGGCGGGCCGACTGCGGCGACTCGACCACACCGGGCGGCACGGCCCCGCGGGTCTGCCGGTAGGCGCGGGCGGCGAGGTCCTCGAGAAGCTCGCCGACCGGTCCCTCGCCGCGCAGCCGCAGGCCGGTCGTCCGCTGGAGGTGGGCGGTCCCCCTCCCGCCGTAGGTCCGCTCGGCGTACTCCGGGTAGACGCCCGCGAGGAAGAGCGCGCCGTCGCCGATCCGGCGCCAGACCCCGGCCCGGGCCTCGGGTGGCACGTCGGTGAGCAGCTCGGCGAGGCGCGGCAGGTCGAGCTCGTCCCAGCGGTGCCGGTGCCAGCCCCGTTCCCCCCGACGCCAGACGACCCCGGAGGCGAGCCGGGCGTAGGAGGCGAGGAGCTCGGCGAGGAAGAGCCGGTGGGCGGGCTCGGACGCGAAGGCCGCGATGACCGGGCCGTCGAGGATCGGGAGTCGGGAGCGCGGGGCGGTGCGGTCCACCACCGCGGCCAGTCCGACCAGCGATCCGCCCGCCCGGTGCACCGCTGCCGCGAACAGCAGGAACGGCGAGACGTAGCGGAAGCGCTCGCCCTCGTCGTGCGCGGCGGTGAGCACCGCGTCGGCGACCGTGGGCCGGTCGAGGAGGTCGAGCACGAGCTCCGGGCGGCGGCGCAGGGCGTCGACCTGGTCGGGCCGATCTCCGGTCAGCGCGAGCAGGTCGCGGTCGGTGAGGTGCTCCCCGTAGCGGCGGGCCACGGCGTCGCGCGACGTGTCCATCCCGCCATGCTGCCGCGCGGCGTCGTCGTGGGCAGGGTCGGCCGCCGGACCCTGGACCGTTCGGCGGTTTCCCCCTGGAGCGAGCGAGGGAAGTAGGGGACCCGTGAGCGGAGGACCGGTCGCTGCCGGGCGGCCCCTGGACGGAGGGCTCGGAATGGACCACGTGCGCTGGTTGGAGACCTTGTCCTCGGAGGACACCGACGCCGTCGGGGGGAAGAACTCCTCGCTCGGCGAGATGATCCAGAACCTGGACCGGGCCGGAGTGCGGGTCCCGGGTGGATTCGCCACGACCTCGGACGCCTACCGCGCGTTCCTGTCCGCCAACGGCCTCGACGACCGGATCCGCGAGCTGCTCGACGGCCTGGACCCGAACGGGGACGAGCTGGCGCGTGTCGGGGCCGCGATCCGCGACGAGTTCGCGAAGGCGGAGTTCCCGCAGGACACCGCGGACGCGATCCGCGAGGCCTACGAGGAGCTCTCCCGCCGCTACGACACCACCGACGTGGACGTCGCCGTCCGGTCCAGCGCCACCGCCGAGGACCTGCCCGACGCCAGCTTCGCCGGCCAGCAGGACACCTACCTCAACATCACCGGCACCGACGCCCTGCTGCGCGCGTGCAGGGACTGCTACGCCTCGGTCTTCACCGACCGCGCCATCAGCTACCGCACCGAGCAGGGCTACGACCACCTCGACCTGGCGCTCTCGGTCGGCGTCCAGAAGATGGTGCGCTCGGACTCGGGCAGCGCCGGCGTCATGTTCACCATCGACTCGGACACCGGCTTCCCGGACACCATCGTCATCAACGCCGCGTGGGGCCTGGGGGAGAACGTCGTCGGCGGCGAGGTGACTCCCGACCAGTACACGGTCTACAAACCGTTCCTGGAGAAGGAGAACCTGGTCCCGATCATCGCCAAGTCGGTCGGGGCCAAGGAGAAGACGCTGCAGTACGCGGAGTCGCCGGAGACCGCCGGAGACACCACCGAGAACGTCGACACCCCGGAAGAGCACCGCGGCCGGTTCGTCCTCTCCGACGACGACGTCCTCGCGCTCGCGCGCTGGGGCGTCACTATCGAGAAGCACTACGACCGCCCGATGGACATCGAATGGGCCCGCGACGGTCGCAGTGGCGAGCTGTTCGTGGTGCAGGCCCGCCCGGAGACCGTCCAGTCGAACGCGGGCGCGGGCACATTGCAGACCTACCGGCTCGACGGGACCGGCGACGTCGTCGTCACCGGCCTCGCCATCGGGCAGGCGATCGCGTCCGGCGCGGTGCAGCGCATCGCCTCGGCCGACGACATCGACGCGTTCGAGGAGGGCAAGGTCCTCGTCACCGAGATGACCGATCCGGACTGGGTGCCGATCATGCGCAAGGCGGCGGCGATCGTCACCGACCGCGGCGGGCGCACCTCGCACGCCGCGATCGTGTCCCGGGAGCTGGGTGTGCCCGCCGTGGTCGGGACCGGCGACGCCACCGACACGCTCGAGGACGGCCGGGAGGTGACGATCTCCTGCGTCGAGGGCGACGAGGGCTACGTCTACGAGGGCATCCTCGAGTACTCGGTGGAGGACCTCGACCTGGACGACGTCCCCGAGACGCGGACCCGGGTCATGATGAACATCGGGAGCCCGGCGGCGGCCATGCAGTGGTGGCGCCTGCCCGCGCACGGGATCGGGCTGGCCCGCGTCGAGTACCTCGTCAACAACGTGATCCAGGCGCATCCGCTGGCGCTGCTGCACCCCGACCAGGTCGACGACGACGCCCGGGCGCAGATCGAGGAGCTCACGGCGGGCTACGACGACAACGCCGAGTACTTCGTCGAGCAGATGGCCCGGGGGATCGGGGTGATCGCGGCGTCGCAGTACCCCGAACCCGTCGTCGTCCGGCTCTCGGACTTCAAGACCAACGAGTACGCGGGCCTCATCGGCGGGACGACGTTCGAGCCCGACGAGGAGAACCCGATGCTGGGCTGGCGCGGGGCCTCGCGCTACTACAGCGAGGACTACGAGGAGGCCTTCGCGCTGGAGTGCCGGGCGCTCTCCCGGGTGCGGGTGGACATGGGCTTCACCAACGTGATCGTCAGGGTCCCGGTCAGCCGCACGCCCGAGGAGGCCGACCGGGTCCTGGAGGTGATGGCCTCCTACGGGCTCGAGCGCGGCCGCGACGAGCTGCAGGTCTACGTGATGGCCGAGATCCCGTCGAACGTGCTGCAGGCAGACGAGTTCGCCGAGCGCTTCGACGGCTTCTCGATCGGGTCGAACGACCTCACCCAGCTCACGCTCGGGATCGGGCGCGACGACGACCGGCTGGCCCACCTCTTCGACGAGCGCAGCCCCGCGGTCAAGAAGATGATCTCGATGCTCATCGAGACGGCGCACGAGAAGGGCCGCTACGTCGGCATCTGCGGGCAGGGGCCGAGCGACCACCCGGACCTGGCCGAGTTCCTCGTCGAGGAGGGCATCGACTCGATGTCGCTGAATCCCGACAGCGTGCTCACGGTGATCGAGCGGGTCGCCGAGGCCGAGAAGCGCTAGGAGCGCACCGGGCGAAGTACCTGGTCACGGGAAGGGCGGTGAACCCGGCGCGCTCGTAGACGCGGCGCGCCGGGGCGTGGCCGGGATCGCCGCCGGTCTCGACCACCGCGACCGGCGCACCCTGCCCGGTGATCCAGCTCAGGGCGGTCGTGGTCAGCGCGGTCCCGGCGCCGCGGCGCTGGGCGGGTGGGGTCGACGGCGAGCATGACGACCTCGCCGTACCCCTCGCGCAGCGCGGCCGCGGCGAACCCGACGACGGCGCTGTCGAGGACCGCGACCCACACCGTCATCGCGGTGTCGTCCAGGACG
>JAVXWR010000219.1:0-5620 GCA_032230725.1 Actinomycetota bacterium | reverse complement strand
TCACAGCGGTCTCGATAGCCGAGCAGGTTGTGGCCGCCGTCGAGCAGAGCATCGGTGGGACCTTGAGGCGCTCGCGGGCGTCTGAGGTTGGTCTCTTGTTGGGTGTGGGAGCAGATCGAGCACCGATCAGGCTTCCGCGCTGCGTCCGTCTGTACCTGTGAGATCGACCCACAGGAGGCTGGCACGATGCGGAAATTGATCTTCGGCATGAACGTGACCCTTGACGGCTACATCGCCGCACCCGGCGACGACCTCGGCTGGAGCGGGCCGAGCGACGAGCTGTTCCAGTGGTGGCTCGACCAGGAGCGGGCGATCAGCCTCTTCCTGTACGGGCGCAGGCTCTGGGAGACCATGAGCGCCTTCTGGCCGACCGGCGACCAGCAGCCGGGCGCCACCCCGGCGCAGATCGAGTTCGCGCGGAACTGGCGGGACACGCCGAAGGTGGTGTTCTCCTCGACGGTTGACGAGGTCGACTGGAACACTCGCCTGGTCACCGGCGACGCGGTCACGGAGATCACTCGGCTCAAGGCCGAGGATGGTGGGCCGATGCGGGTCGGTGGCGCAGCGCTCGCCGGGGCGGCGATGCGGGCCGGGCTGATCGACGAGTACGCGATCGTCACCCATCCGGTCCTGGTGGGTGGCGGCACACCGTTCTTCACCGCGCTGGGCAGCTGGGCGAACCTGGACCTGGTGGAGACACGGACGTTTCCCGGCGGCATTGTCCTGACCCGATACGAGACAAGGCGATGAGCACTAACCAACGCTCGACTCGCCGACGATGGGGACTTGTCGGATCACAGTATCGGGGGCAGGCCCAGCCATGGCTTGTCGGTGACGTCGAATCCGGTGAGTTCGGCGATCTTCCCGTCCGAGATGTGCAGGACCGCGATGTTCAACAACCGGTACTCCGGGTCGTCGGGGGTGCGGAGGTACAGCACGGCGGTAGGCATGCGGTTGACGGTCGTGGTGATGCAGCGCCAGTCGTCGTAGCCGCGTTGGAAAAGTCCTCCGGAGACCCATCCGTCCACCGCGTCCTTCGCCGTCACCGTCAAGGTGCCCGGCTCGGGCAGCATCGCGAAGCGCAGGTCGTCGCGCAGCAGGGACGTCAGCCCGTCGAGGTCGTTGCGCTCATGGGCGTCGATATACGACTTGATCACACCGCGCTCGTCATTCGACAGCTCGTGCGTGGCGGGGCTCCGCCAGTCGAGGCGGCGGTCGGGCAGCTGCTCGCGCATCGTCACGCGGGCCCGCTGCAGTGCGCTGGTCACCGATGCGACGGTCAGCTCGAGGGCGTCGGCGGCCTTCGACGCCGGCCAACCGAGGACGTCGCGCAGGATGAGCACCGCCCGCTGTCGCGGCGGCAGGTGCTGGACGGCGACGATGAACGCCAGCTCGATCGTCTCCCGCGCCACCACCGATTCCTGCGGGTCCTCGGGGAGCATCTGGTCGGGGTACGGCTGCAGGTGCAGCACCTCGGAACCGGGGTCCGGCAGTTCGGACGGTACGAGTGTGCGGTCGTTGCGCTTCTCAAGGAAGTCGAGGCAGGCGTTCGTCGCGATCCGGTACAGCCAGGTCCGCAGTGCAGCGTGACCCCTGAACGATTGTCGCTTGTTCCACGCCCGCAGGTACGTCTCCTGCGTCAAGTCCTGGGCGTCCTCGTAGTTCGCGAGCATCCGGTAGCAGTGCACCTGCAGCTCACGCCGGTAGCGCTCCGTGAGGAGCGCGAACCGCGCCGGGTCGTCCGAGCGGACGGCCGCGATGAACGTGGCCTCGTCGGCGCCCAGCGGTCTGGCGTCGGTCATGGTCATCAATCCTTTCACCAGTGAGAGGGCTACCGGAACCGACGCCGTGGCGGAGGATTTCTGATCGGTGAAGCCGCTGACATCGGGCCGTCGTCAGGTCGGATGGGGTTGGGTCGATCTAGCTCCGATCGCCGACCGACGCTGCACATCCGCACCAGACGTCCCGATCGCTCCGCCGATCTGAGCTGAGCTCGCACCGACCAGCCGGGCAGCGTGCATGGTCTGCCACTGCCAGCCCGAGAGCGCCACGAGCTCGGCCACGTCGCGCAACGCGTCCAGATGGCCGCGCGGCCCTGAGCTGCCCCGCCTTCGGTGAGGCTCGCGCGTCTGCTGCTGGTCTACGGGAGTGGCCGGGCGTGCCCGCGCCGGCCGCCGGGGCCACACAGCTCGACGAGGCGGGACTGTCCTCGCGCCAGATCGCGGACCAGCTCGGTCACTCGACGGTGTCGATGACCCAGAACTACTACCTGGCTCGCCGGGCCGTCGGGAGCGAGGCGGCGTACGCCCTCAACCGGGCCCACGAGCGGGACGACGAGGACCCGAAACCAGGGGTTTCGGGTGCATAAAGGGAATCTCGATCTCGAGAGAGCGAGGGCCGCGGTGCGCTGACCTGCGGCGGGGGCTCCTCCGACTGGACTCGAACCAGTAACCCTGCGATTAACAGTCGCATGCTCTGCCAATTGAGCTACGGAGGACCGTCACGAACCCGCTGGTATCGGGCTCGGCATAGACCGTACCCGACGGGTTCCCGGGTCCGTACGGCAGGATGGGGCAACGCCGTCGTCGAGAGGTTCGATCATGAAGATGCTGTCGTTCGTGCTGGGCATGGGCGTGGGATACGTCCTGGGGACCAGGGCCGGTCGCGAGCGCTACGAGCAGCTGTCGCAGGCCTACCGCCGGGTGGCGGACAACCCGCAGGTGCAGGCGGCCGCGGGCGTCGCGCGGGCCAAGGCCGGCGAGGCGGTCCAGGCCGGCGTGTCCGTCGCCAGGGACAAGGTCGCGCCGTCGTCGTCCGGGGGGCACGAGCCGTCGGCGCCGGGCCGGTCGGCCACGGGCAACGGGACCGCCACCTAGGTCGGACATCCAGGACGAACAGGGCCTATCCGGGCTGCGGTTCACAGCCCGGATGGGCCGTGTTCAACTGCTGTTCCCCCTCGTGTGACGGGTGCGGACGCGAACGCTTCGTAACGTCGCGGCCGTCCTGACACGACGGAGCGGGGCGCGTCGTCACCCGACGTACGCACCCGCCGGAGGGGAACCGAACGGCCCATGGGCATCTCCCTGATCGTCATCGTCGTCATCGTGACGGCGCTGGCGTTCGACTTCACCAACGGCTTTCACGACACCGCGAACGCCATGGCGACGTCGATCGCGACCGGGGCCCTCAAGCCCACGGTCGCGGTCCTCATCTCCGGCGTCCTGAACATCGTCGGCGCCTTCCTCTCGGTGGAGGTCGCGAAGACGATCTCGAGCGGGCTCGTCGACGAGACCAAGATCAACCCGTACATCATCTTCGCCGGGCTCGTCGGCGCGATCCTGTGGAACCTGCTGACGTGGCTCCTGGGCCTGCCGTCGAGCTCGTCGCACGCGCTGTTCGGCGGGCTCATCGGCGCCGTCGTCGTCGCCGCCGGCGCGAGTGCGGTGCACTTCGGCACGCTGATCTCGAAGATCATCCTGCCTGCGGTGATCTCGCCGCTCCTCGCCGGGGTCATCGCTCTGGTCGGCACGGTCATCGCTTACCGCAGCACCGCTCGGTCCGACGACCAGTCCGTGAAGAAGGGCTTCAAGGCCGGCCAGATCGCCTCGGCCTCGATGGTCTCCCTGGCCCACGGGACCTCGGACGCGCAGAAGACGATGGGCGTCATCACGCTGACCCTCATCGCCTCCGGTGTGCTGGCCCCGAACGCCGGGCCGCCCGTCTGGGTCATCCTCGCGGCGGGTCTCGCGATCGGCCTCGGGACCTACCTCGGCGGCTGGCGCATCATCCGCACGCTCGGCAAGCGCGTCAGCGAGATCCAGACCCCGCAGGGCTTCGCGGCGGAGACGGCGACGACGGCGGTCATCCTCGCCTCGTCGCACCTGGGCTTCGCGCTCTCGACGACGCAGGTCGCGACCGGTTCCATCTTCGGTGCCGGGGCGGGCCGTCGGCTGGCCGGCGTGAAGTGGGGCGTGGCCGGCCAGATGGCCGTCGCCTGGATCGTGACGCTGCCCGCCGCCGCCATCGTCGGGGCGGTCGCGGCGTTCGCGGCCTCGCAGGGCCTCGTCGGGACGATCCTCGTCGCCCTCGTGGCCATCGGCGTCGCGGTCGGCATCTACGCGGCCTCGCGCAGCACGCCGGTCACCGCTGACAACGTCAACGACGTCCCCTCGCCGGTCGCCCCGGACGAGGTTCGCACCGAGAGTGGGGTGGCACAGGCATGACCATCGCCTGGGGTTCGCTGGGCCTGGTGGCCCTCGTGTCGTTCGCGGCCGCGGTCGTGGTGACGGCGCTGGTGTCGTTCGGGATCGTCGGGCTCGCCGCGCGGGCGCCGCGGCCCGACGGCCCGGAGCCGGCGCTCTCGCCGTCGACGGGTACCGCGGTCGGGGTCGTGTGCCTCGTCGTCGCGGCGGCCATCGTGCTCTACGGGCTCTACATCATCGTGGCCTGAGCACCCGAGCACTTCGGCGCGCGGTGTCGTGGACCACGGTCCGGGGCGCCGCGTTCGTCGTTCCCGAGGCGTTCGTGAAAGTCGGTTTTCGGACATCCAGTGTCTGCAACGGGACTTTTCTGACGCTCAGCCCCGCGCCCGACCCAACTTCTCCCCCACCCCCGCCGCGAGGGTCCGGACCTCGTCCGGGTCGGTCCCCGGGTCCGGACGCACATGCAGCACGACGCCGGCCGGGGTCCGGCGCTGGACGAACCACACCCCGCCGCTGGGCAGGTCGTGGTGCTGGCGGGAGTGGATCGCGGCGGTGACGCGGCGGTGCACCGTCTCGGGGACCTTCCCCGGCTCCGGCAACGGCAGCTTGCGGGGCTCGGCGTCGGCCAGGAGCACCACCGCGCCCGCGAGGTGCTCGACCTCCCGCGCCTCGATCACCTCGAGCGCCCCGGCGGCCCAGGTGGCCTTGGAGACCAGGTGCCAGGGCACGCGCCGGTCGTCGATCCAGAGGCCGAGGTCGGTGGCGAGCACGACCTCGTCGCGCCGCGTCCGGGAGTCCGCCAGCACCCGTTCGTCGGCCGCGAGCGTCCCGGTGAACCCCTCGGGCGTGAGCTCGCGGCCGGCCAGCAGTGCCGTGAGCCTGCGCCTGACTCCTCCGTGGCTGCCTAGGCCGACCACTGCCCACCGATCGCCTGGTCGCGCAACGCCTTCTTGTACTGCTCGAGGGCCACGAGGTCGCCGAAGAGCTCGTGGTACTCGTCGGCGTCGGTCACCGGCGAGATCCGTTGCAGCCGCGACTTGATCTCCGCGACCTGCCGCTCGACCAGCGCGCCCTGCAGAGCGGTGAGCATCGAGGAGACGTAGCGGTGGTCGTCGGCCTCGCGCGACTGCATCGGCTCGACCGCCAGCTCGGTGACCAGCCGTTCGTATCCGGGCGGGTTCACCTCGCCGCTCACCGCCGAGAGCCAGCCCGACCCCGAGTGGCCGCTCGACGTCCCGCCCGCGGCGAGGATCGCGCGGTGCACGGCGAGGTAGCCGTCGTGGCTGAACGCGTCCTCGGGGAGCGTGTCGTACACCGGGCCGGCGAGCCCCGGGACCTGCAGCGCCGCCTTGAGCACCTCGCGCTGCACGCGCAGGCGCGGGTCGTCCCGGGTCGGCATGGCCGGTCCGGCTTGACCT
>JAVXWR010000045.1:0-2757 GCA_032230725.1 Actinomycetota bacterium | reverse complement strand
CGTGTCCGGGCGCTGGGGGCGACGCTGCAGCAGTGGCTCGGCAGACCGCTGACCTCGCTGCACCTGGTGCTCGCGGTGTTCGGCCTGCTCACCGCGCTGGGCCTGGTGATGGTGCTCTCGGCGTCGTCGGTGAACGCCTACGCGGCGGGCGGCTCGTCGTACGGCGTGTTCTTCCGCCAGTTCGCGTTCGCGCTGATCGGCGCGGTGCTGTTCTGGGTCGGGCTGCGGGTCCCCCCGCGCCGGTGGCGGGCCGCGAGCCCGTGGCTGCTCGCGGGCTGCCTGGTGCTGCTCGTGCTCGTGCTCGTGCCCGGCCTGGGCGCGCAGGTCAACGGCTCGCGGTCGTGGTTCCGCGTCGCCGGGGTGTCGCTGCAGCCCTCCGAGGTCACGAAGGTGGCGCTCGCGCTGTGGGGGGCGCACGTGCTCGTCCGCCACCGGCCCGCGCCCCGGCGCTGGCGACAGGCGCTGATGCCGCTCATGCCGGTGGCGCTGCTGATCCTCACCCTCGTCGTCGCCCAGCCGGACCTCGGCACGACGATCTCGCTCGCCGTCGTCGTCGGCGCCCTGCTGTGGTTCGCCTGCGCCCCGCTGGGCCTGCTCGCGCTGCTGGGGACCGCCGGCGTGATCGGCGCCGTGGTGCTCGGCGTCGTCGCGAGCTACCGGCAGAGCCGCATCGCGGCGTTCCTCGACCCGTCGGGGGCCGACCCGCTCGGGCCCGCCTACCAGGCGCGGCAGGCGCTCTACTCGCTCGCCGACGGCGGCGTCTTCGGCCAGGGCCTCGGGCAGGGCCGGGCGAAGTGGAGCTACCTGCCCAACGCCGACAACGACTTCATCTTCGCGATCATCGGGGAGGAGCTGGGCTTCCTCGGCGCGTTCGCGGTGATCGCGCTGTTCGTGACGCTGGCCTACACCGGGCTGCGCATCGCCGCGCGGTCGGTCGACCCGTGGATCCGCGTCGTCGCGGGCACGCTCACTGTCTGGCTCGTCGTGCAGGCCGCCATCAACATCGGCTACGTCGTCGGGCTGCTGCCCGTCACCGGCATCCCGCTGCCGCTGGTGTCCTCCGGCGGCACCTCGCTCGCGCTCGCGCTGTTCGCCGGCGGCCTGCTCGCGAACTTCGCCCGGCACGAGGCCGACGCGGCCGCGGTGCTGCGCACCCAGGGCCAGGGCCGCCTCGCGCGGGCCCTGCGCCTCCCACCACCCGCCGTGCGGGCCCGCGCCCGCACCGGCTGATCCGCCCGAGGAGGCACCCCGTGCCCGACCGCTCCGGCTCCCGCCCGCTCTCCGTCGTCGTCGCCGGGGGCGGCACGGCGGGCCACATCGAGCCGGCCCTGGCGCTGGCCGACGCGGTGCGGCGGCTGCGCCCGAACGCGACGGTCACCGCACTGGGCACCGAGCGCGGGCTGGAGAAGACCCTCGTCCCCGCGCGGGGGTACGCACTGGAGCTCGTACCGCCGGTGCCGCTGCCTCGCAAGCCGTCGAAGGACCTCGCGGCCCTGCCGTGGCGGGTGCTGCACTCGGTCGCGAAGACCCGCCAGGTGCTGCGGCGGGTCGAGGCGGACGTGGTCGTCGGCTTCGGCGGGTACGTGGCGCTGCCGGCCTACCTGGCCGCGCGCCTGCCCGGCTCGCGGGTGCCGGTGGTGGTGCACGAGGCCAACGCCAGCGCCGGGCTCGCGAACAGGGTCGGCGCGCGCCACGCCGCCGCGGTGGCCGCGGCGGTGCCGGGCAGCGGGCTCGACGGGCCGGTGATCGGGATGCCGCTGCGCCGCGCGATCACGACGCTGGACCGGGCCGCATTGCGCGCGAAGGCCCGCGCGCACTTCGGGCTCGACCCGCACGCCCCGACGGTCCTGGTGTTCGGCGGCTCGCAGGGCGCACGCTCGCTCAACGAGGCGGTGTCCCGCGCGGCCGCGGACCTCGGGCGCGCGGGGATCGGGGTGCTGCACGCGCACGGCCCGAGGAACACCCTCGAGGTCGCGACGGTGCCCGGGGCGCCGCCCTACGTGGCCGTGCCCTACCTGGAGCGGATGGACCTCGCCTACGCCGCCGCGGACCTCGCGATCTGCCGCGCCGGGGCGATGACGGTGGCCGAGGTGTCCGCGGTCGGCCTGCCCGCGATCTACGTCCCGCTGCCGCACGGCAACGGCGAGCAGCGGCTCAACGCCCTGCCCGTGGTGGACCACGGCGGCGGGGAGATCGTGGAGGACGCCGACCTCACCCCGGAGCGGGTCGTCGAGCTCGTGGTGCCCATGCTGACCAGCGGCGAGCGGCTCTCGGCGATGAGCGCGGCGACCCGCCGCACGGGCCACGCGGACGCGGACGAGACACTGGCACGCATGGTGCTGGCAGTGGTCGAGGGCGATGCGGGCGCCGACGAGGGGGCGGGCACCATGGGAGGCGTGGTGCGGCGCGAGGGGGAGCGGTGAGCGAGCAGGAGCAGGTGGGCTGGAGCATCGGGGCCGGCGAGCAGGCGGTGATCCCGGAGCTGCCGCCGCTGCTGTCGCGGGTGCACTTCATCGGCGCGGGCGGGGCGGCGATGAGCGGGATCGCGCGCATCCTGCTGGCCCGGGGCGCGATGGTGTCCGGCTCCGACGCCAAGGACTCCCGGACGGTGCTCGCCCTGCGCGCGCTCGGGGCGGAGGTCGCCGTCGGGCACGACGCGTCCAACCTCGACCTGCTCCCCGGCGGCCCCAGCGCCCTCGTCACCACCAAGGCCGTCCACCAGGCCGACCCGGACAACCCCGAGCTGCTCGAGGCCGC
>JAVXWR010000215.1:0-3067 GCA_032230725.1 Actinomycetota bacterium | reverse complement strand
CGCCCGACACAGCCCTCGCCTGACACAGCCCCGCCTGACACAGCCCCGCCTGACACAGCCCCGCCTGACACAGCCCCGCCTGACACAGCCCCGGCCGACACAGCCCCGCCTGACACAGCCCCGGCCGAGGCCCCCGAAGCGACGACGGCCGGCGGGCGCGACGGCACGGCCCCGCCCGTGCTGCCCGACCCGTTCGCCCCGGCCCCGTCCGACCGGGCGCCCCGACCCGGCCGGGCCGGTGCGCCCGAGCCGTTCGACCCGGCCGCACCGCGCGCCTCCGCCGACCCGACGACGAGCAGTGCCCCCCGCGCCGCCACCGTCCGCGGCTCCGGCGGCACGACCGGCGGCACCCCGAGCTCGCGGTGCACGAGCGTCCCGAGCAGGGGCGTCCGCGCGAGCCCCCCGACCAGCCGGAGCCCCACGAGTGCCGAGGCCTCGACCCCGGCGTCGGCGAGGGTGCGGGTGAGCAGCGCGACGAGCCCCTCGCACGGCTCGCGCAGCAGGTCCTCGAGCTCGCCGCGTGAGCACCACGCCGAGGTCGCGCCGCCGGGCAGCGGGATCTCGGCCTGCTCGGCGTCGGAGAGTCGCTCGCGCGCGGCCCGCACGTCCTCGACGAGCACCTGGCGGTGGCGCCGGTCGGGCAGCGTCGACCCCGCGACCACCTCACGGACCCGGGGCGCGCCCGGCGCGTCCGTGGGCAGTGCCCCGAGGACCGCGCGCAGCAGCAGCTCGTCCGCGTCGTCGCCCCCGAAGGCCCGCGACGAGCGCTCGGCGAGCACGGCGGGCTCCGGTCCGGTCGTCACCACGGCCGCCCGCGCGGTCCGGGTCCCGACGTCGAGCACCGCCACCGGACCGTCCGGGATCCCGGCCGGACGCATCCACGCGGCGTGCGCCGCGACCGCGACCGGCTCGGGGACCAGCACCAGCTCCCCGGCGAGCCCGGCGCCCGCGCGACGGAGCACCTCGCGTCGCGACGCGCCCCACGAGGCGGGGTGGGTGAGCACCAGCGTCGCGGGCCGGGCCCCGCGCAGGGCGGGCGCGGCGCGGTCGACGGTGGCGGCCAGGACGGCACCGAGGGCCTCGCCGACCCCGACCACCCGAGTTCCCAGGAGCAAGGTCGCCTCGTCCACGTGCCGGCGCGGGCTCGGCTCGAACCGCGAGGGATCGGCGGCCGCACGGCGGCGGGCCTCGTGGCCGGTCAGCAACGCCTCGCCGTCGTCGGGGGCGAGGACGGCGGCGAGCTCGAGGTCGAGCTCGGTGACCTCGCGCCCGTCGTCGACGGCCGCCGCGACGCCGTACTCGCCGAGGTCGACCGCGACGACCGGGGCACTCACGGCGGCCCGCCCACCGGGTCAGCGGGAGCGCCGCCCTCGTCGGACCCGGCCGCGACCGGCCGGATCGGGGTGTCCGGGTCCCGCCACGCCAGCTGCACGAGCGTCTCGCCGTGCCGGCGCGTGACGAGCACCGCCCGCCCCGGCGGGCGGGGCCCGGGCCGGGCCGCGCCGACGAGCGGGCCCTCGTCGCGGCTGCCGTTCCCGACCAGCCCCGGCGTCGCGAGCTCGCGCAGCCGGGTGAGCACCGGCTCGAACATCGCCCGTGCGGAGCCGCCGGCGCGCCGGGCCACCACCAGGTGCAGCCCGACGTCCTTGGCCTGCGCGAGCAGGTCGACCAGTGGCGACAGCGGGTTGGGGGATCCGGCGGCGACGAGGTCGTAGTCGTCGACGAGCAGGAACACCTCCGGCCCGGTCCACCAGGACCGGGCCCGCAGCTGCTCCGGGGTGACGTCGGGCCCGGGCAGGCGTTTCCGCAGCGACGCCACCAGGTCGGTGACCGCGGCGGTGAGCGCCTCCGCGCTCGAGGTGTAGCTGATGAGGTGCTCCGAGTCGACCACGCCGAGGAGGCCGCGACGGTAGTCGACGATCATCAGCCGGGCCTGCTGCGGGGTGTAGCGGGTGACCACCTGGTGGGCGAGCAGGCGCAGCAGCGAGGTCTTTCCGGACTCGCCGTCGGCGTACACCACGAGGTGCGGGTCCGCGGACACGTCGAGCAGGACCGGGGCGAGCCGGTCCTCGTCCACGCCGATCGGCAGCAGGTGCCGCTCCCCCTCCCCCGGGCCGGGCAGCTCGGCGACCTCGACCCGCTCGGGCAGCAGCCGCACCGGTGGCACCGTCGCGCCGTGCCACGCCGCCGCCACCGCGGGCGCGGGGTCGTCCTCGGGGATCGCGACGAGCACGTGATGGCGGTCCGGCGCCAGGCCGCGTCCGGGACGGCCCGGCGGGACGGTCGCGGCGACACGGCGGTCGACCTCCGACTCGCCGGGGTCACCGAGGCGCAGCTCCACCCGGGTCCCGAGCAGGTCCTTGAGCGCCGGACGCAGCTCGGCCCAGCGGCTCACGGCGATGGCGACGTGCACGCCGTACGACAGCCCCGCCGTCGCCAGCGAGATGATCGTCGACTCCAGCGCCTCGTGGTCGGCGCGGAACGCGTGCCAGCCGTCGATGACGAGCACGAGGTCCCCCGACCCGTCGTCGCCGGTGAACCGCTCCCCTCGCCGGCGCCGCGCCCGCAGGTCCGCCGCCGAGGTGATGCCGTGCTCGCGGAACCACCGCTCCCGACCGGCGAGGACGCCCGCGACCTCGGCCACCACGCGGCGCACCAGATCCGTGTCGCCCCGCCCCGCGACGGTGCCGACGTGCGGCAGCGCCGCGAGCCCGCCGAGCGTGCCGCCGCCGAGGTCCACGACCTGGAACGCGAGCTCGGCCGGGGTGTGGGTGAGCGCGGCCGCGGTGACGAGGGCGCGCAGCGTCGTCGACTTCCCCGACTGCGGCCCGCCGGCCACCACGACGTGCCCCGCCGCCCCGGCCAGGTCGGCCCACAGGAGGTCCCGACGCTGCTCGTAGGGCCGGTCGACGAGCCCCAGCGGGAGGCGCAGCGACCCGTTGGCCGGGAAGCCGGGGGCGCACAGGCCGCGGTCGGAGGTCTCGCGCAGCGGCGGGAGGAGCGCCTCGAGCGCCGTCGGCCCCTCCAGGGGCGGCAGCCACACCTCGTGGGCGGGCGGCCCGGCCTC
>JAVXWR010000795.1:0-4730 GCA_032230725.1 Actinomycetota bacterium | reverse complement strand
GGACGAGTTCCGGCCGGTGCGCGGCGAGCACCCAGGCCACCATCGCGCCCAGGTCGTGCCCGACGAGGTGCATCGATCCGGCGCCGGACGACGTCACCAGCGCCGCGGCGTCGTCGACGAGGTGCTCGATGCGGTAGGCGGCGCGCCCGCTCGGGCGGGCGCCGGGGGAGTAGCCGCGCTGGTCGGGCGCGAGGGTGCGCAGGCCCGCCGCGTGCAGGCGTTCCGCGACCGGTGCCCAGCTCGCCGAGGTCTGCGGGAAGCCGTGCAGGAGGAGCACGGTCTCGTCGGCGTCGGCGGGACCCCCGTCGACGACGTCGAAGCGGAGGGCCCCGCGGGTGAACCCGGTCTTGCGCTCGCCGGTCATGGTCCACATCCTGCCGCCCGCGAGGCGGCCGGACCCGGACCGGGGACGTCGGTCACGTCCGCGACACGGTCCGAACTGGCCCCCGGAGCGTGATCGTCACGTTACGGTCGCGGCGCGTCCGGGACCGGCCGGGCGCCAGCCCGGTCCGGTGGGCTTCGGCCGCGGGAAGGACAGCATGAACTCGCGCCTGCGCCTCCTGATCATCCTGGTCGTCGTGGCGATCATCCTGTACTTCGTCATCGCCCAGCCCGACAACGCGGCCGCGACCGTGCGCACGATCCTCGCGGCCATCGGTGACGCCATCAACCAGATCATCCGCTTCTTCCGGGGCCTGACCGCCTGAGCGGGCTCACCCCTCGGTGACGATCCGCCGCACCAGGTGCATGGCCAGCACGACCGAGCGCTCCCGGATGTCGCCACGGCCGCCAGGCAGCACCGGGTCGCGGGCGATCTCGCGCCCGTCGGCGGTGCGCACCGAGAAGCACACGTACCCGACCGGCTTCTCCGCGGTCCCCCCGCCCGGCCCGGCGACCCCGCTGATCGCGACCGCGACGTCCACTCCGAACCGCTCGAGCGCGCCGCCCGTCATGGCGTGGGCCACCTCGGGAGACACCGCCCCGTGGCTCTCGATCAGCTCGTGGGGCACGCCGAGCAGGTGCTCCTTGGCCTCGTTCGCGTAGGAGACGATGCCGCCCTGCACGTGCGCGGAGGCGCCGGCCGGGGCGGTGAGCCGTCCGGCGAGCAGCCCGCCGGTGCACGACTCGGCGGTCGCGATCGTCCGGCCCTCCAGCAGCCCGAAGAGCAGCTCGTCGATCGTCTCGCCGGTGCGGGAGAAGACGGCCCGGCCGTGACGCGCCTCGATCTCGGCGACGACGGCGTCGTGCGCGGCCCGCGCCGCCTCGTCGTCGGGACGGCGCCGCAGGTCGACCTCGAGGGTGAAGTCGCGCAGGCACGTCACGATCTCGAGCGGCGCGAGGTCGGTGTGTTCCCCCACGGCGCGCAGCGTCGCGGCGATCTCGGACTCCGGGACGCCGAAGAGCCGCAGGTGGGTCTCGTCGAACGGGACGGTCCGCTCGAGCAGGGCGCGCATCGGCGCGGCGGCCAGGGCGTCGTCCCACATGCCCTGGACCTCGCGCGGCGGGCCGGGTAGCACCAGCACCGTCGGCGCATAGCCGCCGACGGCTCCGTCGTCCCCGCCCGGCGGGACGGCCAGCCCGGGCGCGGTGCCGACCGGCTGGATCGGGGTGGCGCCCCGGGGGACCATCGCCTGCTTGCGGTTGGCCTCGGCGAGGGCGTCGGCGTCCCAGCGCAGGCGGTCGGCGAAGCGGGCGATGATGTCGCCGACGACCTTCTCCATGTGCTCGTCGAGCTCGAGCGGGCGGCCGGTGACGTCGGCGACGACGGCGGCGGTGAGGTCGTCGGCGGTCGGGCCGAGGCCCCCGCTGGTCACGACGAGGTCGACCCCCGCCCCGGCGAGGTAGCGCAGGGCGGACTCCATGTCGTCCGGCCGGTCGCCGACGAGCAGGATGTGCGCGACGTCGATCCCGAGCTCCCCGAGGCGCTCGGCGATCCAGGGCCCGTTCGCGTCGTGCACCCGGCCGGCGAGCAGCTCGCTGCCGGTCGCGACGATGCCCGCCGTCGGGGCGCGCCCCGGTGCCGGGTCCAGGGTCATGGGCTCCTCCTCCGTGCGCCGGCCCCGTCCGCGGGGGCCGCTCGGTGACGTCCTCGACGATCCCATCCGGGCACACCGCACGCCGGGTCACCGGCGAGCGTGGCGGGTGGGACCGGATGGCCGTGCCGTGTCGCAAGATCGGACGCTGCGTGACCGGACGCGGACGGACTTCCTGTCTCGCCCACGATATTGGTCCGGACGAGTGGAGTAGGAGTGCCTGTGTCAGCAGGATTCTTGCGTAGAGTGATGGGGTACCTGATCGGGTCCGCCACGGTGCGGCCGGGTGGGGCAGAGCGGAGGCGTCGATGCACGGTCGGCCGGGCGTGCATCCCGCCACCGCGCCGTGAGCGCGGTCGCCGGCGTCCTCGCCGTCGTCGCCCTCGTGGTGGGCGTCGGGGCGGTGGGGGCCGCGCTCGTGCGCGCCGCCCGCGTCCGACGCTCCCGGGACCTGCGGGCCCTCGGCGTCGTCGGCCGGTCGATCGCCGCCCGCGCTCTCGCACGCCGCCACGACGACGGCCGGGTCGCGGCCCGGGAGATCGCGGAGGCGCTGCGGGTGCGCTTCGGCGCGCGGCGGGTGGTCCTCGCCGTCGGCCCCCTCGTGGAGCAGGCCGGCGAGCCGCTCCCCGGTGCGGTCCGGGCCGTCGACCTGATCGCCCCGTCCGAGGGGTTCCGCGCCGGGCGTGGGGCCTCGCGCTGGCTCCGCCGCGCGGCCCCCGAGGCCGTCCGCCGCTGGATGGCGGTCCGGGAGATCGACGAGGTCCTCCTCGCGCCGATCGCGCCCCCCGAGGCGACCGACGTCGGGACCCCCGACGTGGCGCGCTCCCGGCGCGGGGTGCTCGAGGTGCACGACCCCGTCCGCATCGGCATACGACGATGGCTCGCCCCGTCACCCTCGTTGCTGCGCGCGGAGCTGACCCTCCTGGCGACGATCGCCCGCCAGGTGGGGGCGGAGGTGGAGAACAGCCGCCTGGAGGCCCGCCTGCGCCGTGACGCCCACCGCGACCCGCTCACCACCCTGCTCAACCGGCCGGGCTTCCTGCAGGCCGCCGCCGACCTCGTCCACGAGGGCACGGGCGCGGTCGCGATCATCTCCTTCGGGCTGCTCGACCAGGTCAACGACACCCTGGGCCACGCGCGTGGCGAGGAGTTCGTCACCCTCGCGGCGCGGCGCCTCGAGGCCGTGTGTGCGAGCGCCGACGGGGTGGCGACGGGGGAGCGGCTGGCCGCGCGGCTCGAGGGCGACACGTACGCGGTCGTCGTCCCCGACGTCGACGGCCCGACCGCACACACCCGCGCGGTGGAGATGCGCGAACAGCTGGTGCAGCCCGTTGTGGTCGAGGGGATCCCGTTCGAGGCGCCCGTGCTGATCGGCGTCGCCGCGGTCGGGGCGCCGAGCCTCGCCGGGGAGCACGACGGTGCCGTGCTGGCGTCGCGCCTGCTGTCCCGCGCCGACGTCGCCCTTGCGGCCGCGCGGCTCGGGGGCGACCCGGTGCGGTGCTACTCGCCGAGCATGGGGGAGCGGGCCGACCGCAGGCTCGCCCTGATCCGCGGCTTCGGCCCCGCCGTGACCGACGGGAGCCTGCGCGTCCACTACCAGCCGACCGTCTCGCTGGAGGCCCGTACGGTGCTCGGGGTGGAGGCGCTCGCGCGCTGGGAGCACCCCGAGCTCGGGGCGTTGCTGCCCGACGAGTTCGTGCCCGTGCTCGAGGCCACCGGCCAGATCGCCGGCCTGACCACCTTCGTCCTCGACGAGGCCCTCGCCGCGGCCCGCCGCTGGCTCGACCGCGGCCTGCAGCTCACCGTGGCCGTCAACCTCTCCGTCCGCTCGCTCGACGACTCCTTCCCCGGGCTGGTGGCCGACGCCCTCGCCCGCCACGACGTGCCCGCGGAGCTGCTCACGCTCGAGGTCACCGAGAGCGGGGTGGCCGCTGAGCGGGACTACGCGCTGCCGGCCCTGCGCCGCCTGCACGCCCTGGGGTGCCGGCTCGCCGTCGACGACTTCGGCACCGGCCAGTCCTCGCTCGCCCACCTGCGCCGCCTGCCCGTCGACCAGGTCAAGATCGACAAGAGCTTCGTGCTGGGCATGGGCACCGAGACCGGGGACGCCGCCGTGGTGCGCGCGATCGTCGAGATGGGCCACACGCTCGGGCTCACCGTGGTGGCCGAGGGGGTGGAGGACGGCGCGGTCCGCGCGGCGCTCGCGGAGATGGGCTGCGACGTCGTGCAGGGCTACCTGGTGTCCCGTCCGCTGTCCGCGGGGCACCTCGACCAGTGGCTGGAGGGCCTCGCACGCGAGGGGGGTGCCACGCCCGGCGTCGTCGGGGGGCCTGTACGCTGGGTGCCGCCCGCAGGCACGGCACCGGAGACCTCCGGAGCCGCCTGACCAGCGGGAGAGCTGGCCCCTTTAGCTCAGTCGGCAGAGCGTCTCCATGGTAAGGAGAAGGTCTACGGTTCGATTCCGTAAAGGGGCTCGGTGAGAGGGAACCGGCGGCTCGCCCGCCGGTTTCGTCGTGCGTCGGGGGTCGGAGGTCCGGCTCCTCGGCGGCACCGTGGCGGTGTAGCTCAGGTGGCAGAGCAAGCGGCTCATAATCGCTGTGTCGCCGGTTCAAGTCCGGCCACCGCTACCGATCAGCAGGACGAAGTCGAGAGGACACTCCCATGGCCGCGACCGATGTGCGCCCCAAGATCACGCTC
>JAVXWR010000774.1:0-2564 GCA_032230725.1 Actinomycetota bacterium | reverse complement strand
TTCCTCCGTTTCGGCACGGAGAGCGTCGACGACCGCGCGGCCTCGCGCTCGGTCACGGTGCCGACCACCCCGGCCGCGCCGCTGTTCGCCGGGCGCGACCTGGTCAAGCTCGACATCGAGGGGTCCGAGGCCGCCGTCCTGGAGGCCGCGCGGGACGAGATCCGCAGCAGCCGGCCCCTGCTGCTGCTCGAGGTGCTGGACGGCACGCCGCGACTGCGCGGGGTGATCGCCGACCTGCTCGAGGACGGGTACCTGCTGCGGTCCAGCGACGGGGCCCGGCGCACAGTCACCCTCGACGAGCTCGCGCAGGGCGGGAACTACGACGTGCTGCTGGTCCCGGCCGAACGCGACCATGCCTGACCCCTTCCGCGTGGGCGACCGGGGACGCCCCGACGTCGGCGTCGGGCTGCTGGTCCTCGCCGTGGCGACCAGTCCGTGGAACGCGGTCGGGATCGGGTCGCTGAAGCTCACGCACCTCTTCCTCGCCCTGGCGGTCGCCGTCCTGCTGGTCCGGGCCACGGTGGCCCGGCGCCCGGTCTTCGTCCCGGGCTGGGTGTGGCTGCTCGGGGCTGCCATCGCGCTGACCGCCGTGCTCTCGCTGGTCTGGCCCCCGACCGCGGCCTACCTGGCGGGCCGCTTCGCCGACGGCGTCCCCGACGTGTCGGCCGGCCTGGCCTCGCCCGGGCCCGACAACGTGGTGGGCGGCCTCAAATGGCTCGTGGTCGAGCTCGGCCTGCCCCTGGGGGTCTGCCTGGCCGCGGCGACCCGCCCGGCGCGCGTCGGCACCCTGGCCGTGGCCTGGGTGGCCGGCACCACGCTCAGCGCCACCGTCGCGATCACCGACCAGCTCGGGGTCACCCGGATCGGCGGGATCCTCTTCCCCGCCGTCTCCTTCACCAGCCGGCAGGCGGGACTCTCGGTCCACTCGAACCACCTCGCCCTGAGCATCGTCATGAGCCTGCCGGTGGTCGTCTGGCTCCTGGCCCGGCGGCGGGGCACGGCACTGGTCCTGCCCGCCCTCGCCGCGGTGCTCATGACCGTGGGGGTCGTCGTCTCGGGCTCGCGGGCGGGCTACGTCGGCGCCGCCCTCGCGGTCGTGCTCACCATGGCCGCCGAGCCCCGGGCCCGCCGTCTGCTCCCGTGGGCGGCGGCCGCCGGGGTCCTCGCCGCCCTCGGCGCCGTCGCGGTCCTCCCGGGCACGGCGCGCGCGATCGGCAAGCAGCTGCGCCTCGTCGACAACGACGGGGCGGTGGCCAGCGACGAGGTCCGCGCGGGGCTGAACCACCAGGCGCTGGTGGACGCCGTCCACTCCCCGATCCACGGCCTCGGGTACCAGATCCTCGCCCAGGGCCACGACATCTACCTGCAGCTGCTCGCGAGCGGCGGGATCCTCCTGTTCCTCGGCTACGTCCTGGCCCAGCTCGGCTTCCTGGGCACGGCCTGGCGCGTCCCCGACGCCACCGGCATCGGGCGCGCGCTCGGTATCGCCGGCGCGACCTTCCTACTCATCGGCGTCGTCGAGAACCAGCTCGCCGACGTCTTCGTCCACGTCCCCTTCGCGCTGGTGGCCGGTCTCTGGGCCGCCTCGCGCCACGCGTCGCTCGCGACGCCGGCCCCGCCCGGGGTCGACCAGGGCACGCCATCCCCCGAGCGGGAGGAGATCCCCGCATGACCGTCACATCCGCATTCCGCGCCCTCCGGCGACGGTGGTACCTCGTGGTCGCCGGCGCCCTCCTCGGCGTGCTGGTGGCCGGGGGGATCTCGTTGGCGGTCCCCCACCGCTACAGCTCGACCGCATCGGTCTACATCTCCGGCATCGACGGGACGGCCGGGCCGGGGTCCGACTACTACGCGGACTCGATGGTGCTCGCGCAGCGGGTGGGCTCCTACTCGCAGCTCATGGTGTCCGGTCGGGTTCTCGACGGTGCCGGGCAACGGCTCGGCAGCACCGTGGACCCCGACGAGGTCGCCGCGGTCACCCCGACGGGCTCCGCGGTGTTCGGGGTGATGGCCACCGAGGCGGACCCCGCGCGCGCCGCGGCCGTCGCGGACGCCGTCGCCCAGAGCTTCATGCAGGTCCTCGGCGAGGTGGAGCGTCCGCGCGGCCCGGCCGGGCCCGCGGCGGTCAGCTCGGTCATGCTCGACAGCGCGAAGCCCGCGGACACAGCGGACTCGCCCCGTCCCGCGTGGAACCTCGGGGCCGGCGCGGTGCTCGGGCTGCTGGCCGCGGTGGCGGTCGTCGTGCTCCGCGAGATCCTGAGCCCGACCGTGGGCTCCACGGCGACGCTGCTCTCGGTCACCGGCGGCACCGCCTTCGGCGCCCTGCCCACCGTGCCCGCCCGGCGGCGACGCTCGGCCGCCGTCGACGCCGATCCCCGCTTCGTCGAGGGCGTGCGCCGGGTGCGTGCGCACCTCACCGTCCGCGGTGACCGGCCGGGGGTGCTCGTGCTCGCCGCCCCGACCGCGGGCACGGGGACCTCGACCCTCGTCCGGGCCGTCGCCGCGTCGATGGCCTCCGGACGCCGGGTGCTGGTCGTCGACGCCGACCTGCGGAGCTCGCCGGG
>JAVXWR010000756.1:0-3045 GCA_032230725.1 Actinomycetota bacterium | reverse complement strand
GCACCGCCCGCGTGGCACCCACGGCTCAGCGACCGGGGAGCACGACCACGCGGCGGCGGGGCTCCTCGCCCTCGCTCTCGCTGTGCACCCCGTCCACGCTCGCGACGGCGTCGTGCACGATCTTGCGTTCGAACGGCGTCATCGGCCGGAGCTTCTGGCTCTCGCCGCTCTCCTTGACCTCCTCGGCCGCCCGGCGGCCCAGCTCGGTCAGCTCCGAGCGCCGGTTCGAGCGCCAACCGGCGATGTCCAGCATCAGCCGGTTGCGCGTCCCGGTGCTCTGCTGCACCGCGAGCCTGGTCAGCTCCTGGAGCGCCTCGAGGACGTCGCCGCGCTGACCGACCAGCTTCTCCAGGTCCTTGCCGCCGTCGATGCTCACGACGGCCCGGCCGGCCTCCACGTCGAGGTCGATGTCGCCGTCGAAGTCGAGGATGTCGAGGAGGCGCTCGAGGTAGTCCCCGGCGATATCCCCCTCGCGCACCAGCACGTCCTGGGGGGAGCCCTCGGCGCTCTCCGTCGTCGCGGTGTCCTCCGCGCGACCGTCCGACTGCAGGGTCTCGGACACGGCATGTCTCCTCTCGCGGGCCGCGGACGGCCCTCCGGGGGCCCGCGCCGGCCGATCCTCGACGGTCGAGGGACGACGGCCCGGGTGGCTGGGGTGGGGGCGCGGGAGCGCCCCGGGGGTCGGTCCCGGCCCCGTGGCGTGGACGGGACCGACCGAGGTCAACGTCGCTTCTTCGACTTCTTGCCGCCGCCGGGGCGTCCCGAGGAGGCGAGCTGCTGCCCGGAGCGGGCGCCGTTCTTGCCCGAGCCGTTGCCGCCCGAGCCGTTGCCCGAACCGTTCTTGGCGGCCGGCGAGCCCACCTTGCCGGGGGCCGCGCGCCCGCTGCCCTTCCCCGACGTCGGCCGGGCCCCGGGCTTGGGCTTGGCGGGCGCGGAGCCGTTCGACGGGGCCGCGGTGGCGGGGGCGTCCTGCGGCTCGTCCACGTCGATCACCGGCGCGTCGACGACGTCGCCGTTCACGGTCTGCGCGGCGTCGACGCGCTTGGGCTTCTGGCCCGGCCTGGGAGCGAGGAGGTCGCGCTGCTCGGCGGCCTGGGCGCGCCGGTCCTCCTCCTCGCGGGCGATGCGGCCGTACACGTACCACTGCTGGGTCAGCGTCCAGGAGTTGTTCGCCAGCCAGTACAGCAGGATCGCGATCGGGAAGAAGGCACCGAAGACGAGCACACCGATCGGGAAGAGCCACATCGTCAGCTTCTGCATGACCGCGGCCTGGGGGTTGGCCGCCGACGCCGTCGTCTGGTGCTGGGCGGAGATGCGCGCCGTGAAGTGGGTGGCGACGCTGGCGATGATCATCAGCGGCAGCGCCACCGGGACGACCGACGGGGTGAAGCCGCTGAAGTTCAGCGAGAAGTGCCCGAGCTCCTGGGCGCCGCCGAACATCGCCTGGGAGAGCTTGACGCCGAGGAGGCTGGCGTTGTTGAAGGAGATGACGTCGGTGCGGTCGAAGACGTAGTTGTACGGGTAGCTCGGCTGGAAGCCCCGCAGGACGTGGAACAGCCCGATGAAGACCGGCAGCTGCACGAGGACCGGCAGGCAGCCGCCCAGCGGGTTGACGCCGTGCTCCTTCTGGAGCTTCTGCATCTCCTCCGCGAGCTTCTGCTTGTCGCCCTTGTACTTCTCCTGCAGCTTCTTGATCTGCGGCTGGAACTCCTGCATCTTCCGCATCGAGCGGACCTGGCTGACGAACGGCTTGAACAGCAGCGCGCGCAGGGTGAAGACGAGGAAGATCACCGACAGGGCCCAGGCGAACCCGCTGTCGGCGCCCAGCAGGAAGCCGAACACCCTGTGCCAGAACCACAGGATGGCCGACACCGGGTAGTAGATGAAGTTCAGCACGACGCTCGCTCCTCGCTGGTGGGGGCTGCGGCTCCCCGGGGGGCCGTGCGGTCCGTCGGGTCGGTGGGCGGGCCGCCCGCCACGGGTGGATCACGATCGGGGTCCGGAGCGAGGTCGCGGTCCGGGTCGCGGCCCCCGCGCGGGGGCACGGGGTCGAGGCCGCCAGGGTGCCACGGAGCGCACTTGAGCAGGCGTACGACGGCGAGAGCCGTCCCCCGGAGGAGGCCGTGCACGCGCAGCGCCTCGACGGCGTACGCGCTGCAGCTCGGGTGGAATCGGCAGTGGGGGAGGAACATCGGGGAGATCCAGCGCCGGTAGACGCCGAGGAGCGCGATCACCAGCCGCGTGGCGGGGCCGGGCCGCAGCGTGCCACCCAGCGGTGTCCCCATCTCCACGTCGTCCACTCCCGTCGGTTTCCCGTGGAACCACGTCGCGGTACCCGGACGGTGTCCGGTCCCGGGTCTCGCGACCGGTTCTCCCGACCATGGTGCCCGCGACGGGCCGGGAGGGCGAACGTGGTCGATGCGGCCCCCCACGCTCGTCGCGTGCACCGGTGCCCTACCCGTTCCGCGAGAGCGTCGGGGGCTGCGGATCGAGGGGTCGGTCGTCGGGGGTCATCGCCGCGAGGGGCCGTGGACCGGGAGCCACGCCCAGCCGACGCAGGGCGGCGTCGAGGTCCGCGCCGAGCTCGGCCGAGCCGGCCCCCGCGGCCGGCGGATGGGCCCGCACCACCAGGGCGGTGCCCTCGGGCAGGTAGCCGAGACGGTCGGCGACGAGGTGGCGCAGCCGCCGGGTCACGCGGTGCCGTTCCACCGACCCGCCGACCGAGCGCCCGACGACGAAGCCGGCCCGCGAGGTCCCGTCGTGGGCGAGGGCGTGCACGGACAACAGCCTGCGGCCCGCCTTCCGACCACGACGCAGGATGCGTCGGAAGTCTTCGGGGCGGCGGACCCGGGACGGGCGCGGCAGCACGGAGGGACGCCTGCGGAGACGGGCGGGGCCCGTCAGGCGCTGAGGGAGGTGCGGCCCTTGCGGCGGCGGTTCCCCAGCACCGCGCGGCCGGCGCGCGTGCTCATCCGCAGCCGGAAGCCGTGGGTCTTCGACCGACGACGGTTGTTCGGCTGGAACGTGCGCTTGCCCTTGGCCACG
>JAVXWR010000129.1:0-5962 GCA_032230725.1 Actinomycetota bacterium | reverse complement strand
CTGGTGCTGGTCGACACCTACCTCGCCGAGTTCCTCCCCGCCGGGGTCCGCGGCCGCTACATCGCCTGGGCGTACACGGTGGGCTTCCTCGGGGTGCCGGTCGCCGCGCTGCTCGGCGGGAAGCTGGTCGCGGCCCGGGAGATCGCGGGCATCGACGGCTGGCGCTGGCTGCTGGTGTTCGGCGCGCTGGGGGCGCTGTTCGTGCTGTGGATGCGCCGCGTGCTGCCGGAGTCGCCGCGGTGGCTGGAGTCCCGCGGGCGCACCGACGAGGCGGACCAGGTCGTCCGCGACATCGCCGCGAAGGCCGGCGCGCCCGAGGCCGCCGACGTCATCCCGGAACGGGTACCGGCCGCCCTGCGGGCCGCCGAGCCCCGGGCGCGGACGACCTCGGAGGTCCTCCGCATCGCCTTCACCGGGATCTACCGCCGGCGGACGGTCATGCTCTTCATCTTCCAGATCCTGCAGACCGTGGCCTACTACGGCTTCGGCACGCTGGCCCCGACGGTGCTGGTGGCCAAGGGCTTCACGATCACCGACTCGCTGGGCTACGCCGCGCTCAGCTTCGCCGGCTACCCGATCGGCTCGCTGCTCTCGGTGCCGCTAGTGGAACGCGTCGAGCGGAAGTACCTCATCATCATCTCGGCCCTGCTGATCGCGGGGTTCGGCATCGTGTTCGCCGCCGCGGCCGCGCCGTGGCTCATCGTCCTCGCGGGGTTCCTGCTGACGACCTCGAGCAACGTCTTCTCGAACGCGTTCCACATCTACCAGGCGGAGATCTTCCCGACGGCCATCCGCTCGACGGCCAGCGGTGCCGCCTACTCGCTCTCGCGGGCCACGTCGGCGGTCCTGCCCTTCATCGCCGTGCCGCTGCTGGCGACCGCCGGACCGGTCGCGGTGTTCAGCGGGTCGGCCGCGCTCGTCGTGCTGCTCTGTCTCGACGTCGGGATCCTGGGCCCGCTCAGTACCGGACGAGCGCTGGAGGAGGTGGCCCTGGCCGATCGGTGAGCACGGCGTCCCGGACGGCGTCGCACGGCCGGCCCCTCGGCGCGCCCGGCACAATCCGGCCCGTGAGCTCCGACGCGGTCCCCGCCCCTCCCGCATGGCGCCGCCCGACCGCGGGCGAAGCACGGTGGCCGGTCGCGCTCGCGATCCTCGTGGCGGCCGGGTTGCAGGTGACCCTGCCCGACACGGTGGTCCTCGGGTCGCGCTGGCTGCTGCCGCTGCTCGAGCTCGTCGTGCTGGCGGTGCTCGTCGTCGGCAACCCCGGGCGCTTCGAGCGCGAGCGGCCGTGGCGGCGCACGACGAGCCTGGCGCTGACCGCGCTCGTCAGCGTGGCGAACGGCGCGGCGGTCGTGCGCCTGATCGGCCACCTCGTGGCGGGCGGGGCGGACGACGCCGCCGTCCTGCTGTCGACGGGGGCCGCGATCTGGGCGACCAACGTCATCGGGTTCGCCCTCTGGTACTGGCAGTTCGACCGCGGCGGTCCCTCGGCCCGGGCCCGCGCGGACCGCCAGGTCCCCGACTTCCTCTTCCCCCAGATGCAGACCCCGGACCTCGACCGGGACTGGGAGCCGACGTTCGTCGACTACCTGTACGTGTCCTTCACCAACTCCACCGCCTTCAGCCCGACCGACACGATGCCGCTGTCGCGCTGGGCGAAGCTGACGATGCTGGTGCAGTCGGCGGTGTCGCTCGCGACGGTCGCCCTCGTCGTCGCGCGGGCCGTGAACGTGCTGGGCTGACGGGGCTCAGTTGACGCAGGGCACCGTCGGGGCGGCCGTCCCGGCGTCCGAGGACGGGACGGCGGGTTTCGGGGCCGCCGCCGGGGCCGCGGGGGCCTTGGTGGCACCACCCGACGACGAGCCCGCCCCCGACGTCCCGGACGCCTTCGACGACGCGGTGCTCGAGTCCGTGGAGCCGGAGACGGTGTCGGAGATGTACTTCGCCACCGCGGACGGATCCACCTGCACCGCCTCGCCGTCGTCGCCGGTGTCGTAGCTCGCGTCGACGATCGGGATGGTGTGGAACCCGATCGAGCCGGAGCTCACGCCCTGCAGCTGGGTGGCGAGGGACAGGACGTCGAGCGAGCGGTCGACGGTGATCGCCTTGTCCACCGCGGCGACGAGCGCGTTGCGCTTGGTCGAGTCGGAGAGGGTGTCCGAGGAGAGCACGGTGTGCGCCATGCTCGAGAGGAAGACCTGCTGACGGCGGGCGCGGTCGAGGTCGCCGCCGGGCAGGCCGTGCCGCTGGCGGACGAACGCGAGGGCCTGGGCGCCGGACACCGTCTGCTGGCCCTTCGGGAACTTCGCCCCGGAGAAGGAGTCGTCGACCTTGGCGTTGAGGCACACCGGCACTCCGCCGATCGCCTGGCTGATGTCGGCGAACCCGGCGAGGTTGACCGCGCCGTAGTGGGTGATCGTCAGCCCGGTGAGGGACTCGACGGCGCCGATGGTCGTCTTCGCGCCCGCCGCACCGGCCTGCACCGTGAGGTCGTTGCCGGTGACCCCGTCCTTGGACAGCTCCGGGCGCGCGGCGTTCGAGCCGTAGGCGTACGCCGAATTGATCTTGTGCTTGCCGAAGCCGTCCGGGAGGTCGACGTAGGAGTCGCGGGGGATGGAGAACCCCGTCGCGGGTCCGCCCCCGCCCGGGATGTGCAGCACGATGATCGTGTCGGTCGAGTCCCCGCCCGCGTCGCTGCCGCCCGCGTGCAGGGCGGCCAGCTGGTCCTTGGGGAGCGGGTTGCCGAAGCTGTCGGTCCGGGAGTCCAGGCCGACGAGCAGGATGTTCTGGTCGGTGCCGAGGACCGAGCCGAACGAGGTCGAGATGACGTCGACCCGGCTCAGTCCGGAGTCGATCGAGCGCGCGGCGAGCACGACCCCGCCGCTAACGAGCAGGAGCAGCACCGAGGCGGCCGCGAGCACCAGCAGCAGCACCCGCGTCGTCGCCGCCGCCCGGACGCGCCCGAGAAGGTCACGGGCGCCGCTCCCGCCTGACGCGCCCGGCGCCCCCGCGACGCCCGGCTCGGCCGCGCGACGGGGCGCCTCGTCGGGCTCGAGCACGGGAGCGACCCGGGTGGGGGTGGGCGTGGGTCGACCGCCGGCCGGGCGACCGGAGCCGGGTGGTGGGCCCGCGGGGGAGCGCGGCGGCGCGGCGGGACGGCCACCGGCGGGCGGCGGCCCGGGGGGCGGGGGTGCGGCCGGCGGCGGGGGTGCGGCCGGCGGCGGGGGAGCGGCCGGCGGAGGAGCGGCCGGCGGGGGTGCCGCCGGCGGCGGGGGAGCGGCCGGACGGGCCTCGGGTCGTTTCCCCGGCGGCGGGGCCGCGGGCCCGGGGGCCGGCCGTCCACCGGGAGCCGGAGCCGGACCCGGGCGAGGCTTGCTGCCGCCCGGCGTCGGGCGCGAGCCGCCGTCGGGCCGGGTGTCGCCGCGGCGGGGCATCCGGAAGCCCCCGGGCGGCTCCTCGCCCCGCGGTGGACCCGGCATCAGGCGGACCCCGCGCCGCGCAGTGCCCCGAGCGGTGACGCCCCGGGACGGACCTGCCGGAATCGCAGGAATCCGACGACGAGACAGGCGAGTGTCGCCACCAGCATCCACCAGAACAATTCCGCGAGCGGTGCGAGGACGCCGAGCAGGAACAGTGAACTGCTCGCTGCGTCCCCGGCGATGATCGCCGCGATGACCAATCCGAGGAACGCGATGACCGGGGGAGCGAGGGCGGGGACCACCACGGCCTCGGCCCGGACCATCGCGACGCCGAGCATGCACACCACGAGGTAGCCGATCGGGAACATCAGCCCGAGCAGGCCGGCGCGGTGGAGGAGCAGCCACGCGAGCAGGCCGGTGACGACGACGGCGCCGACGGCCACGACCGGCCACGGAAAGCCTGGACCGACCGCGAAGGTGCCGGTCTGCCGAGGTCGCGGCGGCCGCGAAGACCCGCTGCCGCCACCGCGGCGCGCGGCGGGCGCCCAGGAGCCGGTCGACCAGCGGGACGGTCCGCGCCCGGAGCGATCGGGTGCCGGCGGCGGGGGCGACGCCGGGCGCGGGGGCGCGGCGGACCGCGACGGCCCTCGCCCACGCGGACGCGGGTCCCAGCGATCTGACACGGCGACACGATAGCCGAGCCGCGTGCGGGGCCCCCGAGGGCGTCGCGGGAACTATTTCCCGGCCTTCCTGACGATTCGCTGAACGCGTCACACGGCGGACCGGGACATTCATCCTGCTCTCAGTTCCCGTTCCTAGTGTCGGCCACGGCGTCGTCACCGAAAGCGGCGTCCTCAGCAAAGGAGTGAGCACACCATGCGCATCTCGTGGGCCCGTCCCGCGCTCGTCGCGGCCGTCGTCGTCGCCCTCGCCGGCGGCGGGACGGCCGTCGCCCTCGCGGACACCAGCACGCCCCCGGCACCGCCCTCGTCGTCGGCGCCATCGCCGGCCGCCAAGCCGCACGCCGGGAAGGCCCGCCGTGCCCTTGCGCACCGGGCCGAGCACGGGGAGGTCGTCCTGCACGGCAAGGGCGGCGACCGCACGGTCGACGTCCAGCGCGGGGTCGTGACCGCGGCGTCGCCGACGTCGGTCACGGTGCGCAGCACCGACGGCTTCTCCGCGACCTACGCGTTCACGCCGACCTCGAAGGTCCGCAAGCAGAAGGCGGCGAGCCAGCCGTCCGCGATCGCGGTGAACGACCGGGTCGGGCTCGTCGCCGCGAAGGGTCCGCAGGGCCTCACCGTGACGGGGCTGCGCGACGTCGGGCCGGCCCCGGCGAAGTGAGTCCGGAACGAGCATGAGCGGGATCTCGGCGGCTGAGTGCCCGCCCGGCGGGCACTCCGCCGTCGAGATGTGGATCAGCCGGGGCCAGGTCATCCGTCCGGGTCACGGCGACCGTCGTGGGGTGGTCCGGCTTCTAGGCTCACAGGCCTAACACGTTGGTGCTTGTGACCCATGGAGCTTGCGTGCGCTGCTGCAGTCCCCGGCGTCGTCGGATCCGTGGGCTCGCCACGGCGTTCGCGACCCTCGCCGTCGTCGTCGCCCTCGGCGTCCCGGCCCTCGCCGAGACCCCCACCCCGACGCCGCCCGGCACCCCGGGGTCGACGGTGCGCCCGATGCCCGTCGAACCCGCCGCCGGACGGGCGGCCAAGGAGCGTCTCGACGCCCGCCGCGGCGCCGTCCCGGAGAACGTCAGCGCCTGGTGGGTCGATGCGGCGACCCACCAGACCGTCGTCGCCGTCGTCGGTCCGGCCACCCCCGCCGCCCTCGAATTCGCGGCCGACCAGCACCCCGGCGCGGTACGCCTGCAACCCATGTCGGCCCCGGTCCGGCTCCTCGACGCGCCCTCGACGACAGTCGCCCCCGCCCCCGCCCCCGCCCCCGCTGCCGCTCCCGCCCCGCTCGTCGGCGGTGCGGCGATCACGACGACCGGCACCCGCTGCTCCGACGGCTTCTCCGCGCGGAGCGGGACCACCACCTACCTGCTCACCGCCGGGCACTGCACCGCCGAGGGCCGCACCTGGAACGGGCCCGACCGCAGGCTGATCGGCACCGCCGTGCGCACCGACTACCCCGGTCACGACTACGGGATCGTCCAGGTCGGCGGCACCACGTCCTGGCGGGGAAGCGGGCGCGTCCTGGGCGGGCCGACCGTCACCGGCGCCACCGCGGCCCCGTCGGGCAGCGCGGTCTGCCGGTCCGGGTCGACCTCGGGCTACCACTGCGGGACGGTCCAGGACACCGACGTCACGGTCAACTACGGCAGCGGCACCGTCATCACCGGTCTGACCCGGACCTCCGTCTGCGCCGACCCCGGGGACTCCGGCGGGCCGTTCGTCACCCCCGACTCCGCCCAGGCCCAGGGGACGCTCTCGGGTGGCACCGGCGACTGCGTGGCCGGGGGCACCACCTACTTCCAGCCGCTCGCCCCGGTGCTCGCCGCCATGAACCTCACCCTCGTCACGGGAGCCTGACCCCCGCCA
>JAVXWR010000750.1:0-5627 GCA_032230725.1 Actinomycetota bacterium | reverse complement strand
CGGTCGCGTCGGGCGGAGCCGCCCCGGCGCGGGCCGGCGCGGTGCGACCCAGGGCCGCGGCCAACGTCGTCATCCCCGCCGTCAGCCGCTCGACGGCCTCGACCGTCGGGGGCTCCGGGACGCGGCCCGGACGGCCACCGAGGCCCGCGCGGGCGCCGCACGCGCGGGCGAGGACCTCGAGAGCCCGCCCCGGGAGCGCATCCCAGGAGCTCACCCCGGACTCGGCCCGTCGTTCGTCCACTCCGGTGCCTCCGATCAACGGCGCCGCGGACACGCCGCGCACGCCTGCTCATCGCCGGGGAGGACGCCGATGTTGCACCGGATCCGCACGGAGCTGCCCGGACTCGGGGGTCAGGCGCTGCCGGGTGTGGGGGCGAGGTCGTCGCTGCGCTCCGTGCGCCGGTCCGCCGCCGGTCCGGGCGGTGCGCCGCCGGCGGGGTCGTCCGAGCTGCGGGGAGCCGGCGGTCCGCCGGACGGGCCCGTGAAGGAGGTCCCGACGGGGGGCGGCGTCGGCCGGGCCGGACCGGGGGCCGGCCGGCCGGGACCGGGATACCCGGCGCCGGGTGGGCGCAGCGGGGGCGGCACCACCAGGCCCAGGAACGTCCGCACGCACTCGTCGATCACCCGCGCCGCCTCCGCGTGCGCCTCCGGTCCGCCGGAGACGGGGTCGGGGACCGCGTCCTCCTCGGCCGGGACCGCGGGCACGGTGCCGCGGGTGTCGCGGGCGAGCGCGACCAGGGCCCGGGCCCGGGCGACGGGTGGGCGGGGCAGCGCGGCGAGCGCCGACCGGTCGGCCGAGCGCAGGAGCCGCGCGAACTCACGCAGGGTGAACGTCGTCGGCAGGGCCCGGGGCACGTCACCGAGGACCGTCGACCGGTGCTCGCGGGTCATGGTGAGGACCAGGTCCGCGAGCAGGACGTCGCGGTCGGGCAGCTGGCGGGCGGCGAACGCGGCGACGTCGGGGTGGTCACGCCGGCTCCCGAGCAGCGCCCTCGTGTCCTCGTGCATGCCGTGACCGCGGACGGCCGACACCCCGGCGCTGTGCACCGCGAACGCGTGTGCCCACGGACCGAGCCGGGCCCCCAGGAGGAACCGGGTGTGGAACTGCGCAAAGGGCGAGCGGCAGATGTTCCCGGTGCACACGTACAGGAGCCGGAACGCCTCCGGAGACCCGCCCGCGCCCACGCTCATCCCCCGATCGTCCCAGCTCCGGCGACCGGGTGCGAGTCCGAGTACCCGAGGGGGTACGGGCTCCTCAGCGACGGACACCCTGTCGGCGTGCTCGGTGGCAGGCCGCCGGAGCTGACGTCAGGGATCAGGGGAGCACGCGGATGGGGTGCTCACACCCCGCTCCGGCGGGCGCGCTCCATGACCTCGAGGTCCGCCACGACGCCGACGACCCGCAGCGTCGTGGCCACGGAGTCGACCACCACCGCCGACCCCTGCCGATCCTCGGCGTCGAGTCGCTCGACCAGGCCCGCGGCCCGCGTGTGCAGGCCGCGCGCGGCCTCGGAGGTGGCGCGCAGCACGTCGACGTCGAGGCCCTCGTCGGCCGACCACCCGGCCTCCGGCACGCCGTCGCGGACCAGGCCCGCGATGCGGCACAGGGTGCGGTGGGCCTCGTCCTCCCCGTCCGCCTCGACGGCCGCCAGCTCCTCGGCGAGGCGTTCCACCGCCGCCACGAGGTCCTCGCCGGGCGCGTCCGCGCCGGTGTGCGGGCCGGCCGGCGCCACCACGCCCTCGGCGCTGCGCGGCGCGGGCACCGTCACCGTCGGCGGGTCGAGGCGGGCGCGTGCCTCGCGCACGCGATCCGCCAGGGCAGCGGGCGCAGCGACGTCACCCTCGGGCTCGTGGGTGACCACGGTGCCGGTCACGGACTCTCCTCGTCGACGTGGACGGTGTACGGCCGGTGCGCCGGTGCTCCCGGCTCGGTACGGCGCGCGGGTGTGGGAGCTCCGCCCGACCGGACCCCCGTCCCGGCCCAGGGTAGTGCGCCCCTCAGGCCCCAACGGTCACAGCGCGGCGCAACGCACTGCTCCGCCGGTACCACTACCGACGGGTACGGCAGGGGTTCACCGCCGGACGGAGGGGCGGACGGACAAGGGCACACCGGTCGGGGGCGACACCGGGGCAGGGCGTCCGGTCGACGGGCTCGGCGGGCCGGCCGGGGCGCGACCGGCCGGGACCAGGCCCTCCCGCGGTACGGGCCCGCCCTGGACGGGGACGGCACCGGGCGGGGGCGTGCGCGGGGCCTGCCCGCTGGGGCCGCCGACCGGCCGTCCGCCCGCGGGCCCGGGCACCGGGGCGGCGGTCCGGCCCCGCAGGCGCTCACGGCGTGCGCGGCGGGACTCCGACACGACGCCGGCGCCGGTCCGGGCGATGAGCGCGCGCCGCGTCTGCGCGGTCGAGGGGCCCCGCATCCGACTCGCGACCATCGCGATCACGAACGCGACGCCGTTCAGCGTCCCGAGCCCGAGCATCGCGACCTCCAGGACCTGCTCGCTGGAGATCTGGTCGTTGGCGTCGACCCGCTCGAGCTGCCCGCCGTAGGGCTGCGGTCCCGGGTCGGTGCCCGTCTGGGCCGCCGCGGTGCCGACGCCGAGCAGGGCGACGAGCACCGCCGTCGTGACGGCCACGACGGCGACGAGGCCGAGACCGACGACGACCCGCCTCCCGCTCCGCGGAGAGCGGACCCCGACCGTGCGCACCGCGTCGTGACCGACCATGTCTCCACCTCTCCCCGAACCTGCCCAGGGATCGCGCCACCGTGAGCCCGTCGTTACCTCGTGGCCGCTCCGGCGCCGCATCGTTATCCGGTCGTGACCTACCGCACCCCGACGGGGTGGGCGACGCCTCCGGGGTGTCGACGGTGGTGCTCCGGACGGGTCTGGCAAGGTGCATTTCGGCCGTCCGGGGACGGGGTGGAACGGAAGGTGGACAACGTGGGCGACTACAGGACCGTGACCGTCGGGACCGACGGCTCGGCGTCGGCCCGGAAGGCGGTCGTGCGTGCCGCCGAGGTCGCCGCCGACTCCGGTGCGCGCCTCATGATCATCTGCGCGTACGAGACCCGGGACGCCTCCGTCGACCGCAGCCAGGCCGAGGCGGAGCGGGCGCTCGGCGACGAGGCGTACAAGATCATCGGCGCGAGCCCCGCCGAGGAGACCCTCCGCGCGGCCCGCGACGAGGCGATGCGCACCGGGATCGAGAAGGTCGACACCGTCGCCGTCCACGGCGACCCGACCGACGCGATCATCGCGAAGTCCGAGCTGTACCGGGCCGACCTCGTCGTCGTCGGGAACAAGGGCCTCGCGAGCTTCGCCGGTCGACTGCTCGGCTCGGTCCCGCAGGCGGTCTCCCGGCGCTCGAAGGCGGACGTGCTGATCGTCCACACGGTCTAGTCGGGCCGAGCCGGGCCCAGCCGGCCCCACGAGTGGCACACCACGCAGCTCCACAGCGCCCGAACCCTGCCCCATGTGCTGTTGATCAACGAGCGGGCGGGCGGCGGGCGGCGGACGGGCGGGCGGGCCGGCCGATCAGCGCACCGGGACGTCGCAGGCCGGGGCGTCGGGGTGCAGCGAGATCAGGGCGTCCAGCGGCCGCGAGGCGAGGTCCACGGCCAGGGCGTGCTCCAGGCAGCGGCGCACGGCTCGGTCGCGTGGCCGCGCGCGGGCCTCGGCCAGGCGCCGCGCGAGGCGCTCCGACCCCGTGAGCAGCGGCGTGATCGTCATGCGGGCGCGCCCGAGGTCGACCCGGCACCGGCCGGCCACCGAGTCCCCGTCGCCGACCACGCGCACGTCGCAGTCCAGGTCCCCGGTCTGCTCCTCCGGCCCCTCGCGGCCGACCGCGGCGCGGAACACGGCGTTCGTCACGCGGTCGGCGGGCGCGGCCACGAGCTGCTCGAGCACCGCCTGCCCCCCGCGGGCGGCGAGCACGGCGTCGAGCGCGCGCACGTCGAAGGTCAGCCGCCGCACCCGGAAGTCGCCCGGCCGGGCCACGGCGAGCAGCTCCTCGACGGTGTTCGCGCACGGGCCGCCCGGCCGCGCGGCGAGGTGCACCGAGGCGATCGCCGCGCCGCGGTCGTTGCGCGGGTCGATGCCACGCACCGAGACCTCCGGCGCGTGGTCTCCCCCCTCGCCCGTGCAGCCGTGCTCGAGGAACTCGACCGCCGGCAGGGTGTCCGGCGCGGGGACCCGGCGTGGAGCCGGCACCGGTGCGACCACCGGGTCCGGACCGAAGCGGCGGGGCGCGAGGACGGCGAGCGGATTGCGCATGGACCACCATGACCTTGACGTGAGCAGGGTCACCTCAGTCTGCCAGAGTGAGCCCGGCCATGTGAATCGTTCCGGTTCCCCTCAGCCGGTTGCCGGAGTGACCACGACGCCGCCCAGCAGGCCGCTCCCCGTCCCGACCCCGAGGTAGGCGTCGACGACGACGGGTGCCGCGCCCGGGGCCGGATTGCGGTCCCGCCCCGTCCGGGCGTCGACGACGACGGGCCCGTTGACGGTCGTCCCGTACACCGCGCCGTGCCACGTGGTGCTCACCTGGGGCGGGACGCGCCCGGCCGCGGGCAGCGACCACAGCAGCTGCGCGGACACCGCGTCGAGCGCGAACGTCCGGGTCGGGCCGGAACAGACGGTCACGCCGGCCTCGTCCCAGACGCACCGCGGTGCCGAGCCGGCCGTGCCGAGGTCGACCTCGGGGTGCGGCGTCCCGTCGGTGGCGAGCACCGTTAGGAACCCCTTCGCGGTGCCGTTCCGGCGCCCGCCGACCACGGCGCTCGCCGGCCCCGCCCGGGTCACCGTGAGCGCGGTGTCCCCGGCCTCGGCGACGAAGCGGCGGGCTCCGGTCAGCACGTCGAGTCCCACCACGGACGACGGCGAGTACCCCGAGCCCCCGCCCGCGGGCACCGCCGCCCCGACGACCGTCGCGCCCTGCGCCCCGGGCGGGACGACGGCGCCCGGCAGCGGCTCCCCGTCCGGGGCGCGGCCGTCGAGGACCGCCCCGGCCGCGACGCCGTCGGCCACCCAGAGCACGCGTCGCGTGTCGAGGTCGACGGCGAGGGAGGCCCGGTGGGTGCCGGTGGTGGCGCTCAGCACCCCGACGCGGTGCCCGTCGCCCGCGGCGGCGACCCCGACGACCGCGGTGCGGACCGAGCGGGGGCTCTCCGTCCAGGGCAGCGGGGCGGCCGCGGTCCAGGACACGGTGGGGTCGCCGGTGGCGACGCGGGTGACGGCGAGCAGCTCCAGCGCGAGCCCGGGCGGCGTCGTGCCGGAGCCGGGCACCGTGCTCGCCGAGGCCGCGAGGACGAGCCCCGCGCCGGGGACCGGCCGGGGAGCACCCGCGACCCACCGGCCCGGCGGGAGCGGGACCGCGGTCGTCGAGGCCGACGAGTCGGCGCGCGCGAGCCCCCCGGAGTCGGCGAGCCAGATCGTGGTCCCGTCGAGCGCGATCGGCAGCTCGGGCGCGGATCCGTAGGCGCCGGTCAGCGTGCTCGAGGTGCCGCGCAGCAGGGTCCCCGACGGCGGGCCGAAGGAGTTCGGTGGATCGTGCGCGGGTGGCGGGGCCGGGGCGTCGCCGGGCCCGGAACAGCCGAGGACCGCCACCACCAGCACGGCGAGGAGGAC
>JAVXWR010000678.1:0-4723 GCA_032230725.1 Actinomycetota bacterium | reverse complement strand
CTGGCCAGCATCCCCAACCAGGTGGGCCTCGGGGTCTTCTCGCCGGGCCTCGACGTGCACGGCAACTCGGTCCGCGGCGTCAACGTCTGCCGCGAGCTCTCCGACCGCTTCGGCCTGCACATCTTCGCCGACCCGGGCGAGACGCAGCTCGGACGCCTCGGCGGACGCGTGTGGCCCGAGCCGGCCCCCGAGCCGGAGCCGGGCGCGCTGGACCCGGAGCCCCGCGACGACGACGAGACCGGGTCCGACACGACCACGGCGCCGGCGGTCGTCGAGGCGCAGACGTAGGCGAGGCGGTGGCACTACGGTGCCCGGCGTGGGAATCCTCGATCGCTTCCGTCTCGACGACCGCGTGGCGGTCGTCACCGGCGCCTCCTCCGGGCTGGGCGCCGTCTTCGCGCGCACCCTGGCCGAGGCCGGGGCCGACGTCGTGCTCGGGGCGCGACGTATCGAGAAGCTCGACGAGACCCGCGAGGCCGTCGAGAAGCTGGGTCGCCGTGCGGTGGCCGTACGGACGGACGTGGCCGTCCCCGAGGACTGCCAGACGCTGATCGACGCGGCGATGACCGAGTTCGACCACGTCGACGTCCTGGTCAACAACGCCGGCGTCGGCACCGCGGTGCCGGCCACGAAGGAGACCCCGGAGCAGTTCCGCGAGGTGATCGACACCAACCTCAACGGCTGCTACTGGATGGCGCAGGCCGCGGCGAAGGTCATGGCGCCGGGCAGCTCCATCGTCAACATCTCCTCGGTGCTGGGCCTCACGACGGCGGGTCTGCCGCAGGCGGCGTACTCCGCGTCGAAGGCGGGGCTCGTCGGGCTGACCCGCGACCTCGCGCAGCAGTGGACGCCCCGCAAGGGCATCCGGGTCAACGCGCTCGCGCCCGGCTTCTTCACCTCGGAGATGACCGACAGCTACGCGGAGGGCTACCTGGATTCCCAGCTGCCGCGGATCCTGGTCGGCCGGATCGGCGACCCCGAGGAGCTCGCGGCGGCGCTCATCTTCCTCTGCTCGGACGCCGGGTCCTACGTCACCGGGCTGACGCTGCCGGTCGAGGGCGGGTTGCTGACGTCGTAGGTAGGTGCGCTCCGCGCCTGTGAGCACAAAGTGTCGCTATAGCCGCACCTACTGCTCACGAGCGCGGAGCGCACCGGGCAGCGTCGTCGCCGCCTCCAGCAGGCTCGGGCCGTACCAGGTGAGCAGGCGCCCGCTGACCAGCGCGCACGGGGCGTCGAAGGCCTCCGGGCCGTCGTCGGCGGTGAACGCGTAGGGCTCGTCGGGCAGGACGACCAGGTCGTGCGGCGGGAGGTCGGCGACGTCGATGCGCGGGTAGCGCTCCGCGGAGGGGCCGCCGTCGGCGAGGGCGTTGTCGACGCCGAGGCGGTCGAGGATCGCGCCGGTGAAGGTGTCGCGGCCGACCGCCATCCACGGCTTGCGCCAGATCGGGACGATGGCGGTGCGCCGGGCCGCGTCGGCGACCCGGGGCAGGTCGCCCCACGCCTTCTCCGCACCCTCGAGCCAGGCCGGGCGCTCCAGCCCGCACGCGGCGAGCATCCCGTCGAGGCTCGCGAAGGCCCCGTCCACGGTGCGGATGTCGGTGACGTAGACCGCCAGGCCGGCCTCGCGCAGCGCCGCCAGGTCGCCCGGGCGGTTCTCCTCCTCGTTCGCGACGACGAGGTCCGGGGCGAGGGCGACGATCGCGTCGATGTCCGGGTTCTTCGTGCCGCGAACGCGCGCCGGGCGCGCGGACCCGGCGTCGTCGAGGCCGTGGGGATGGGTGCACCAGTCGGTCACTCCGACGAGCAGGCCGGGCTCGGTCACCCCGATCGCCTCGGTCAGCGAGGGGACGAGGCTGACGACGCGCCGCACGCGCGCGGGCACCGGCACCGTGTCCCCCAGATCGTCGCGGACGGTCTCGCGGGTCGTCGCCTCGGCCATGGTCCCGATGGTGCCAGGGCTGCGGACCACCGTGCGCGCGTCGCCTGCATCACCCGGTACCGTGCGTCCCTCGCACTTTCGAGGGGGGACGCATGGACCGCTGGGCGTCGGGCATCGACACGGCGTGGTTGCAGCTCGAGCAGGAGACCAACCGGATGGTCGTCCACGGGGTCCTGCTCTGTGACGGGACGGTGGACCTCGACGCGCTGCGCGCGCGGGTGCAGGAGCGGTGGGTCGAGGTGTACCCCGGCTTCCGCCAGCGCCCCACGTGGCCGACCGGACCCGTCGGCCTCGCGCGCTGGGTGGACGCGCCACCGGACCTCGCGGCGCACGTCACGACACTCGCCCTGGACGAGCCGGGGGACGACCTGACGTTGGCGCGTCGCGTCGGCGAGCTGATGTCGCAACCACTGCCCGACGGCCGGCCGTGGTGGCGGATCGAGCTGATCACGGGGTACTCGGGCGGCTCGGCCGTCCATGTCGCCATCCACCACGGACTCGCCGACGGCGTCGCGCTCAGCCACCTCTTCCACGCCCTGGCCGATCCGGTGGCCGACCCCCGGACACCCGCCGCGTACGGCCGGCCGCCGCACAGCTCCCGGGCGGTGCACGACCTGCGGCTGATGGGGCGGGAGGTCCGCGACCGGGCGTGGTCGCTGTGGCAGACGCTCAAGCGGTCCGGGACCCCCGAGGGCGCCTCGGAGCTCCTCGCGACCGGGCGGGCCGTGAAGTCCTCGGCCATGCTCCTCGCGCGGCCACCACAAGAGAAGCCGTCGCCGCTGCAGGGCCGACCGGGGGTGGCGAAGGCGGCCCGGTGGACCTCCGACGTGCCCCTGGAGGCGGTCAAGGCGGCGGGGAAGGCCGCGGGCGGGAGCGTCAACGACGTCGTCTGCGCCGCGATCGCGGGGGCGCTGCGGGCCTTCCTCGCCGACGGCGACGGCGACGTTGACGGGGACGGGGAGGGCGAGGTGCCCCGCCTGCGTGCGGTGATGCCCACCAACCTGCGTCCCCTCGACCGCCCGGTCTCCGCCGAGCTCGGCAACGAGTTCGGGCTCGTGCTGCCCCCGCTGCCCACCGACGAGGCCGATCCGGCGCGTCGGGTCGAGCGGATGCACCACGCGATGGCGACGATCAAGCGGACCAACCAGGCGCTGGCGAGCTTCTCCGGGATCGCGGCCGCCGGGGTGGGGACGCCGGCGCACACGCAGAACCTGGTGGGGCGGTACGCCCGCGCCGCCTCCCTGATCATCTCCAACGTCCCCGGCCCGCTCGAGGAGATGACGCTCGGCGACGTGCGGGTGCGCGACCTGATGTTCTGGGTGCCCTGCTCGGGCAACCTCGGGCTCGGCGTCTCCGTGCTCTCCTACGCGGGGCGGGTGCGCCTCGGTGTCGACGCCGATCTCGGTCTCATCGGCGGTCAGGACGGCATGGACCGCTTCACCGGGGCGCTCGAGGCGGAGCTGGCCGCGCTGAGGTGAACCCGAAAGCCTACGACGGGGCGTCAGGCGAGCGGGCGGCGCCCGCGGTGGAAGAACCGGTCCTTGGCGAGCACGACGATCCCGCCCAGCACGATCACGAGCGCCATGTCGCCCCCGAGCCGCTGCAGCCCCTCGAGTGCCAGCCCGAGGTCCCCGGTCACCACGCCCATCCCGAGCACGCCCGCCGCCGGCACGAGGGCGAGGGCGATGAGGGCGCCCGCGAGCACCGCCTCGCGGAAGGAGGTCACGATCACCAGGCCGGCGACGGCGCCGGCCGCGGCGACGAGCCAGTCGGCGGCGGTGGGGTCGATGATCAGGTGCATCCCCTCGCTGCTCCCGAGGGTCTTCGGCGAGGCCAGCCCGAGGGCGCGCAGCACGACGAACGCGAGTCCGCCGCCCGCCGCCAGCAGCAGGTAGCCGACGACGACCGAGACGACGGCCCGCCGGATCGCGTACGCGCTCCCCCGGACGAGGGCGACGCCGATCATGGCCACCGGCTCGAAGGCGGGTGCGAGCACCGCACAGGAGGCGAGGGCGAGCGCCTGGGGCACCGGGGGCGAGAGCAGACCCGCGACGGAGATCGCGCCGCCCAGGACCATGAGCACCAGGTAGTTCACCGAGAGCCGGCCGTGGTGGCGCAGCGAGCGCTCGAACTCCTCCCACGGCGTCTCGTCGGCGTCGTCGTCGATCGCCCCCTGCACCCCGGTGGCGACCATGCTCGAGGTGCCGCCGGTGGCGACCGCGATGCTGCCGTGGCGCTGGGCGCGCGAGGCGGCAGCGAGGACGTCGTCGATCGAGCGGTTGAGGGCGTGCACGGTGACGACGTCGCCGGGCGGCTTCACCCCGGAGTCGCGTTCCACCGACAGTGCGAGCACCCCCTCGATCTTCTCGAGCTCCGCCAGCGTCTCGTCGGTGGCCTCCGACGGCAGGACCATCTCGACGGTGTGGTGCAACGCGACCTCCTCGCCCGTTCCGGTGCGCCGCCGATCGACGATCGGGGCACCGGGCACTACCCGACCCGGACGAACCGCACACGACGTCCGTCGGGAGGCGAGGGCGGATCAGGTCGCAGTTCGTCACCGCGCAGCGCGATGGATGAGCGCAGCGCGACTGGCACGACCACCCGTGTGACGGGCTATTGGTCCGACCGGGCGGCTATGGCGCCGATCACATCACGATCTGTCACCCTCAGCAGTGAGTCAACGGAGAGAGAGGTGGCCGTCATGGTGATGAGCCCGGCCCAGTTCGACGAGACGTGGAACGCGCGCTTCAACGCCGCCGACACCGAGGGGCTGCTGAGTCTCTA
>JAVXWR010000182.1:0-7600 GCA_032230725.1 Actinomycetota bacterium | reverse complement strand
CGCGCCGGCTCCGTCCGGTCCGGCCTCGGCGGCTCGGCGAGCGCCACGGGGGCTTCGTCGGCCTCGTCCGGGTCGGCGGGCTCGGGCTCGGGCTCGGGCTCGGGCTCGTCGAGATCCATGAGCTCGGGCTCGTCGAGGTCCACGTGCTCGGGCTCGTCGGCGTCGTCCTCGACGCCGGTCGGCTCGGGCGGGACGGCGACGGGCGCCGGGCCCGTGCGCGAGGTCCCCGCGTCGGCGACCGTGCGCCACGTCTCCTCGTCCTCGGGCGCGCCGAGCCGTTGGACCGGCGGCGCCGGGCGGGGTGGCGTGGGCCGGGCGACGGTGGGAGGCGTCGACCGGATCGGAGCGGACGGCGCCGGCCGTGCCGCCGCCGGTGGGGCGGAGCGGGCCGCCGCCGGTGGGGCGGAGGGGGCCGCGGGCGGGGCCGTGGCGTCGTCGGCGACGAGCGGCCGTGCCACCGCGAGCGCGGCGCGGTGGTAGGCGGGCAGCCCGGCGCCCTGGGCGAACACCTCGACCGAGGTGTCGTCGAGGGCGCGGGCCGCGTGCGCGAGGTGGTGCACGACGTGGTCGCAGTCGTCCGGGCCCACCGTCTCCACCAGGACCACCCGGTGCGGGACGGGACCGGGCGCGGAGCCCGCCGGGGTGACGCGCCAGCTCTCGCGTACCGCCACGACACCCGACAGCCGGCGTGCGGCACGCGCGAGCGGGACGCCGGGCGCGCGGTCCGGGGCACTCGTGACGAAGCGGTGGACGGCACGGTCGAGCGCCCCGGTGTCGCTGGGCAGCATCCCGAGCAGCTCCGGATCGACCCGGGCCGCGGTGAACCACGGCCGCAGGACCGCCCGCTCCTGCGCGGTCAGCCCGATGCCGCCGGCGAGCAGGCAGCCTCCGAGGAGCTCGGCGGCCTCGGCGTCGTCCTCCGCCGCGACCATCTCGCGGACCGACGTGAGCGCGTCGTCGTCGAGGCGCCCGGCGAGGCCGAGCAACGCGTCGTGCAGCCGGCCCACGGGTGCGGGCCCGCCGTCGGACCCCGGGCGGGAGGAGGCCGGTGCGGACTCGTCACGGGCGGTCGCCGGCGCCGGGGGTGAGTCCGGTCGGGTCGGCTCGCCGTGCGCGTGGTCGTCCTGCACCGCCCGCACGAGGTCGTCGCCGGCGCCCGTGGGGGCAGGGCGGGCCGGCGTGGCGGGGTCCTGGGCGCCGGGCCGGTCCACCACGGGCGGAGGGCCCGCCGGACGGCCCACGGCGGGGCGGGGGCCCCCAGGTCGCTCGGCCGTGGGTCGCCCGGGAGCGGGCCGGGCCGCAGGCCGATCGGCAGCGGGCTCGGCCGCCGCCGGTCGATCCGTCGCGGGCTCGGCCGTGGCCGCCTGCCGATCGGTACCGGGCTCGGTCGCCGGCCGGTCGGCCGCGGGCGTGGCCGTCGCGGGCCGCCCGAGGGCGGGCCGGGCGGCCGTGGGCCGCTCCACGATCGGCGGCTCGACGACCGGCGGCTCCGCCACGGCCGGTTCCACCGTCGAGGCCCCGCGCGGGGAGGTGGCCTTGTCGCCGGCCTTCCGACGCTGCTCGGCGACGCGGCGCCAGGCGGCCAGCGCCGCGGGGTCACGGCCGCGGTCGCCGCGGGGACGGGGCGTGGGCGGACGCGGTCCGTCGGGCTGCGGGGTACCGGCCTCAGCCATGTCGCACCAGTTCCGCGGAGTTGGGGACGCCGCCGGGTCGCGGGCCGGGGAGCCCGGGATCGCGGTCGGGGACGGCGGCGGACACCGATGCCGGCGCCCCCGCGCGCCAGAGGACGTCGGACGCGGCGAGTGCCGCGCGGTGGTAGGAGGTGGTCAGGGTGCCCGCCCCGATCACCTCGACGCCGGGGACGGTGCCCCCGTGCGCACGCAGGGCACGCTGCACCGCGCCGGTGAGGGCCGGCAGGTCACCGGCCGCGCTCACGAGGACGACGCGGACCGGACCGCCCGTCGTCGACGTCCGCCAGGCGCGACGCACCTCGCCGACCTCGCCGACCGTCGGCAGCAACGCCCGCAGCACGAGATCGGAGGCGTCCCAGCCGGACCGCGCCGCCTCGGTGAACGTCACGGTGGGCTCCGGGACGACGTCCGCGTGCAGGACCGCGTCGGTGAGGCGGACCGGCCCGCGCCAGCCGGTCACGGCCTCGCGCAGCAGCGCCCGCTCGGTCTCGGTGACGCCCACCCGGTGACGCAGCAACGTCCGCGGCACCGCGGTCCGCAGGGCGACGACGGCGTCGGCCGCGAGCCAGTCGCGCAGCCGCCACAGCGCACGGTCGGGCACGCGGCCGGCCAGGGCGACGAGGAGGTCGTGGCACGCCCGGCCCGGTTCACCGGGGCGCGCGCCCCCGGCCGGGGCGTCAGCGGCGCCGCGGGCCGGGTCGGCCCGGCCGTCGCGGGCTCGCGCCCCGTCGACCCCGGCACCCTCGAGGCCCGCACCCGTGCTCGCCACGTCGTTCTCCCTCCGCCGCGGATGTCGTCCACCCGCGCGTCACCAGCGAAGCTCACGCCAGGTCGACGACGACCTCAACCTCGACCGGGGCGCCCAGCGGTAGCGCTGCCACCCCGATCGCCGAGCGGGCGTGTTCGCCCGCCGAGCCGAAGACCTCGCCCATCAGCTCCGACGCCCCGTTCACCACCTGCGGCTGGCCGCCGAACCCCGGCGCCGAGGCCACGTAGCCGACGATCTTGGCCACCGACACGACCGCGTCGAGCCCGACGAGCGCGTCGATCGCGGCGAGGGCGTTGAGCGCGGCGATCCGCGCGTAGGCCTTGGCGTCGTCCACCGGGACCTCGGCGCCGACGAGGCCCGTGGCCGGCAGCTCGCCGTCGACCAGCGGAAGCTGGCCCGACGTCCACACCTGGGCGCCGACCCGCTTGGCCGGCACGTACACGCCCTTCGGCGGCGCGACCGGCGGCAGCTCGACGCCGAGCTCGGCGAGCCGCGCCCGCGGGGAGGTCACGACAGGGGCCGCTTGAGGTAGGCGACGAGCTGCTCGCCCGTCGGCCCGGGCAGGACGGTGACCAGCTCCCACCCGTCCGCGCCCCACTGGTCCAGGATCTGCTTCGTCGCGTGGGTCAGCAGCGGGACGGTCACGTACTCCCAGGTCTGGGCACTCATGGCTGTCGAGGGTAGATGTCCGGTCCGACACCCCCGGCCTCGGCCCGGACGGGCACGAACCCGGTCACACCTGCGGGGACCTCACGGCCCCCGTCGTCACCCGCCGTGGGCCCCGATGTGACCGAGCCCTCCGGGCGGGGCCGACGGTCCCGCCGACACGGTCCTACGCTGGTCGCCGTGAGCAACCAGCGCCGGGCGGGCAGTGTCGGCGTCCTGGACGACGGCGGCGTCGAGCGCTGGCCGGACTCCCTCGCCGGCGCCCGCCTCCACGTCGTGACGGGCAAGGGCGGCACGGGCAAGACGACCCTGGCCGCCGCACTCGCGCTGGCCCTGGCTGCCGGGGGCGGGCGCACCCTGCTCGTCGAGGTCGAGGGCCGCCAGGGCATCGCCCAGCTCTTCGACACCCCACCGCTGCCCTACTCGGAGACGCGGATCGCGGTCGCGCCCGACGGCGGCGAGGTCCGCGGCCTCGCCGTCGACTCCGAGGAGGCCCTGCTCGAGTACCTCGAGATGTTCTACAACCTCGGGCTCGCCGGGCGAACGCTGCGACGCATGGGCGCGATCGAGTTCGCGACGACCCTCGCGCCGGGCCTGCGGGACGTGCTGCTCTCCGGGAAGGTCAAGGAGTGCGTCGGGCGCACGGTCGGCGACGACCGCGGCGGATCGCGCAGCCGCGGGTCCCGCCGGCCCCTCTACGACGCGGTCGTCCTGGACGCGCCGCCCACCGGCCGCGTCGTGAAGTTCCTCGACGTCACCAAGGCCATGGGCACGCTCGCGCGGACCGGCCCGATCCGCACGCAGAGCGAGGGCGTCGTGGCGCTCCTGCACTCCCGGCAGACGGTGGTGCACGTGGTCACCCAGCTGGAGGACCTGCCGGTGCAGGAGACCCTGGACACCGTCGACGAACTGACCGCGGCGAACCTCCCGTCCGGCGCGGTGATGATCAATCGCGTCCGTCCCGCCCGCCTGCCGGTGCCCGCCTCCGGCCGCCCGGCCGTCGACGACGGCGGGCTTCGCGCCGGCCTCGAGGCCGCCGGGCTGTTCCTCAAGGACGAGGAGATGGAGGGCCTGCTCAGCGAGGTCGGCGAGCACACCCAGCGGCTCGCGGTCGAGGCGGCCGTGCGCTCCCGGCTCGACGACGCCGGGATGCCGCAGCTCGAGCTGCCCGAGCTCGCCGAGCTGCTGCGCGAGCAGGGGGTGCACCGTGGCCGCTGACCCGATCGGGGACCCGTCCGCCGGGCGTGTCCGCCGCCCGGAGCACCTCGACCTGGACCGGCTCGTCGACGACCGGGCGACCCGCGTGATCGTCTGCTGCGGCTCGGGCGGGGTCGGCAAGACCACCACCGCGGCCGCGCTCGCGCTGCGCGCCGCGGCCACCGGGCGCCACGTCGTCGTGCTGACGATCGACCCGGCCAAGCGGCTGGCGCAGTCGATGGGTCTCGAGGAGCTCGACAACGAACCGCGCGTCGTGCCCGGGGCGGTCGACGAGGGCTCGGACGGCGAGCTCCAGGCGATGATGCTCGACATGCGCCGGACCTTCGACGAGATGGTCCTCGGGCACACCACGTCCGACCGGGCGCAGGCGATCTTCGACAACCCCTTCTACCAGACGATCTCCTCGTCGTTCTCCGGGACGCAGGAGTACATGGCGATGGAGAAGCTGGGGCAGCTCGCGGCCACCGGCCGCTGGGACCTGATCATCGTGGACACCCCGCCGTCGCGGTCGGCCCTGGACTTCCTCGACGCCCCGCAGCGCCTGTCGTCCTTCCTCGACGGCCGCATGATCCGGCTGCTCTCGGCGCCCGCCCGCGCCGGTGGCTCGGCGCTGCGCAAGCTCGTCGGCTCGACGTTCAACCTGTTCGCGAAGGCCGTCTCGACGATCCTCGGCGGGCAGATGCTCGCGGACGCGTCGGCGTTCGTGCAGGCCTTCGACACCCTCTTCGGCGGGTTCCAGGAACGCGCGAACGCCACCTACCAGCTGCTCCGGGCGCCGGGGACGGCGTTCGTCGTGGTGGCGTCGCCGGAGCCGGACGCGCTGCGCGAGGCGTCCTACTTCGTCGAGCGGCTCGGTACGGAGCGGATGCCGCTGGCGGGCATGGTGCTCAACCGGACCCACCCGGTGCACGCGAGCCTGTCCGGCGCGCGGGCCCGCGAGGGCGCCGAGACTCTCGAGGCCGCGCGCGGCGACGCCACGACGGCGGCGGTGCTGCGCCTGCACGCCGACCGCGTCGAGACCGCCGAGCGCGAGCGCCGCGTGCTCTCCCGGTTCACGCGCGCCCATCCGTCGGTGCCGATCGTGGACGTGCCCGCGATGGCGACCGACGTGCACGACCTCGCGGGCCTGCGCGCGATCGGCGAGCTGCTGACGTCCTGAGCACGCGCGGCGGTGCCGTGCTGTTGCGACCTGGGCGCGGCGCACACACTCCGCGGAGATCGGCTCTCGGTTCTGCGTGAATCGGCGTGCCACGCACACATCTCGCCCTCGCAGCGGCTGCTGCCGGCGAGGCCGTCGGGCCCGGTCGCGCCGAGGGAGTCATCACGTGGCGACCGGATCGTCTCTCCCCGGCCGCAGCGACTCCTTGATCTTGTGCGCGGCTCCGGACGGCGGAGGAGGGCCCAGCCCACCGGCCCGTCCTGACCGCGATGTGGGGCGCGCCGTCGATTCGTCGACCACCGGAGTCCGCCGCGACAGGTTGTGTGCGGGGCGCGCAGGTTCTCCCAGGACCGGGCGCCCGCCGACCGGAGTGTGTGCGCGCCGCGTCGATCCCCATGGGACCGAGCGCCCACTCCGCCGGAGTGTGTGCGCGCCGCGTCGATCCCGGGCAGACCGATCCCGGCCCCGCCGGGATGTCTGCGTCGCGCGAATCAGCCCACGCGCCGGTCGTCCCCCCGACGCGCGGTCGGCCCGCCCGTGGTGGCGCCCCCCTCGCCCGACGCCGGCCGGCGCGGGGCCGGAGCCTCCGCGGCCGGCTGCCGGGGCTGCATCGCCGCGCGGCGGGCGGCCTCGAGCAGGGCCGCCCAGGACACGACGTCCGGTCGGCGCTTGAGGAGCGCACGCCGCTCCCGCTCGGTCATGCCGCCCCACACCCCGAAGCGGATGCGGTTGTCGAGGGCGTGCGCCAGGCACTCGGTGCGCACGGGGCAGGCCTTGCACACCTCCCGCACGTCCCGCTGCTGCGCACCCTGCACGAACAGGGTGTCGGGGTCCTCGCCGCGGCACCGCGCCCGGTGGCGCCAGTCCCGCGTGACCGTCGTCCGTCCAGAATCGTCGTTCACGTCATCCCGCCCTCGTGTGGCCCCATGGCTCCCGGGGACCGCGCCCGCCCCGCCGGTACGCGCTCCCCGAGCACGCCCGGCCCTGCGCGGCCGCGCGTCCCGCCCGTTCACGGGGTTCGACGCACTCTAGGAGCGGACGGTTCCACCGGAAAAGCCCGGAAATGGATCCGTCACGTGAAGATCTGCGATCAGCGCAACCGGACGGGACCGATCCGGCCGATCGGGACGACACGAGCACGAACCTCACGGCGTGCCAGTAACCTGACGCCGATGACTGGGGGAGCGGATCGGACCGAGGACGGCGCGGGCACCGGCCGCGAGGAGCGGCGGCGTCGCTCCGGCCCCGCGGCGCGCCTGGTGGGGCTCTGCCTCGTCGCGGGACTGCTCGTCGCGGGGGTGACGTTCCCGCTGGTCGGTGGGGTCGGGCTGGTCAGCAACGACGCGAGCGACACGGTGAGCGCCACCTCGACCGACCTCGCGGCGGGCCAGCTGCCCCTCGTCACGACGGTCACCGACCGGCAGGGCGCCCCGCTGGCCTACCTGTACGACCAGAACCGCCAGCCCACCCCGCTCGACCGCATCGCCCCGACGATGAAGGCGGCCATCGTCGCGATCGAGGACCGCCGGTTCTATGAGCACGACGGCGTGGACTGGACGGGCACGTTGCGCGCGCTCGTGACCAACCAGAGCGCGGGCTCCACCCAGCAGGGCGCCTCGACGCTGACCCAGCAGTACATCAAGAACTACCAGCTCTACGTCACCGCGCGGAGCCAGTCCGAGCGGCTCAAGGCGACCGAGGCGACCTACGCCCGTAAGGTGCGCGAGGTCCGCGTCGCGCTCCAGCTCGAGCGCCAGCTCGCCGACGGGCGCACCAAGCACGAGGCCAAGGACGAGATCCTCGCGCGCTACCTGAACATCGTCTTCCTCGGCAACAACTCCTACGGCATCGGCGCCGCCTCGCGCACGTACTTCAACACCACCCCGGACCGCCTGACGATCCCGCAGGCCGCCCTGCTCGCGGGGATGGTGCAGTCGACGGCGGCGTTCGACCCGGTCGCGCACCCGCAGGCCGCAGCCGGGCGCCGCAACGAGGTCATCAACCAGATGGCCGTCCAGGGGATCATCACCCAGGCCCAGGCACAGGAGGCCGCGGCCAGCCCGCTGGGCATCGTCACGCCGCTGGCGACGCCGGCCA